>NZ_DATJJF010000044.1:0-21040 GCF_035492435.1 Trinickia sp. | reverse complement strand
CGCAACCAGCAGTCGATATTCGATGGGCGTCATGTGAACCGCGTTTCCGCCGCGTTCGACAATGCGTAGCTCCAGATCGACGCTCACATCGCCAAAGCACACCTTCGACGCTTCCGATGGGCCTGCACTCGAACGGTTGTGTCTGCGCAGATGCGCCCGAATGCGCGCATTCAATTCGCCGGCGCTGAACGGTTTCGTGAGATAGTCGTCGGCGCCGGCATCGAGCGCGGCCACCTTTTCCTCTTCGCGAGTGCGCGCCGAAAGCACGATCACGGGTACCGACGACCAATCACGCAGTTGCCGGATCACGTCGACCCCGTCCATGTCCGGAAGCCCGAGATCGACGATGACCAGATCGGGGCGCGCAGCCGCCGCCAACGACAATCCGCGTTTTCCGTGTTCCGCATCCAGGACGCGTATTGGCTCGCTGGCCATCGATGCGTGCATGAAGCGGCGGATATGGCTGTCGTCCTCGATCAAAAGGACGGTAATGTTCGGTTCCGACATCAGCTATTGAGTGCGCGTGTGCACATTCGCGTCTAAATGAGCCGAGCCGTTCGGCGCAAGATCGTTGCTGCCGCCAAGCTCGGTGGGGTTAATAGAAGGCTGCGATCGATGCGACGCATCAGCGTCCTCGCCCTGCTCCGCGGCTTCGTCGTCGAAAGGCGGTGCTTCTTCCGCGGGCAACATAAACCAGAATGTCGCCCCACGTACGGTTGCATCGCCAGCGGTTCGGTTCGATGCGCCAATCTTACCGCCATGCGCTTGTGCAATCGCTTGGCAAATCGCGAGGCCCAGGCCGATCCCAGGCTTCGCTGATTCCTTCTCCCCGCGCGTAAACTTCTCGAACACACGGGATTCCATCCCCGGCGGCAATCCCGGCCCGCTGTCCTGCACCTCCACCTTCACATAACGTTGCCCGTCTTCCTCCAAAGTCGAAGCGACAATCACGAGGGGGGAGCCAGCCGGTGTGTACTTCGACGCATTCTCGAAGAGATTTGCGAACAGTCTTTCCACGAGAACCGCATCGAGCTGCACGAGTGGCAGATCGGGCGGTACGCGAGTGTGGATCTGCCGGCCCGCCAGCACCCGCCGGCACGCCGCCAACGCGGAGCCGACGACTTCCTCGATCGACGTCCATTGGCGATTGAGCCGCATGCTGCCTTCCTGCAAGCGCGCCATGTCAAGCAGGTTCGTGACGAGCCCCGTCATGCGCAGTGCCTCGTCGTGGATCGCTTCGGCAAGCTCGTGCGATCGCGCGTCACCGCCATCGGCGCCGGTCGGCGCTTCCGCAAGCATCGACGCGAAACCAACAATGGAGGTGAGCGGTGTGCGCAGATCATGCGAAATCGCCGACAGCAACGAGTTGCGCAAACGTTCGGACTCCATGCTGACGAGCGCATCCTGCGCAATTTCAACGTAGTGGACGCGTTCAAGCGCGAGCGCGATCTGCGATGCGAACGTATCGATCATGCGGCGCTGCTCCGGCACCTGCAGCTCATCCATGCGCGGCAAGACAAGCGCGATCACCCCGCGCGTGCGCATCGGAGCCTTGAGCGGCAGGTAAAACGCCGTTGCCGCAGGCAGCGTATCGGTACCCTGCCCGGCCGGCTTTTGCTGATCGTAGACCCACTGCCCGATGTCAACGTCGAGTTGCGACTCGTCGAGTGTCACGGCCGGATCGGGGTTCTCGACCTTTTGCCGAAGCTTCTCGGTACTATCCGGCAAAAGGATGGCCACGTGAGCTTGAAAAACCTCGGCCACGTGGCGCGTGCTGATTTCGATGATCTGTGCCGTCGTCAGCGCAGCGCCGAGCTCTCGCGTCATGGCGAACATCGCACCGGTACGCCGCTCGCGCAACGTCGCGATACGTGCTTGCCTGCGCAGGCTTGCCGTAAGGTGGCTGATCGTCAGCGAGGTCATCAGCATCACGATGAACGTCAGCAGGTACTCCGTGTCGGAGACCGTCAACGACATGCGCGGCGGTACGAAGAAGAAGTCGAACGACGCGACGCCGACAAACGAGAACAGCACGCCGGGGCCTCGACCAAGTCGCGCCGCCGTGAAAATCGTGCCGAGCAGATACAGCATGATGAGGTTGGCAAGCGAGATGCGGCCGAGCGCCAGACTCGCGACGACCGTGATCGCCGCGCACACCCCCACCGCATAGGCGTAGGACGCCGGCTTCGAACGACGCACCTCTTGACCGACACCCGCGAAACGTGCCGCCGATTCACGCCGCTCGGCTTCATCGCGCACATCTCCCGAGTTCACGAGCGTTACGTCGATGTCGCGTGCCTCATGGATCAAACGCTCGGCCGTTGATCGCCGCAGCCACGTTCGCCAGCCCCACGCGCGCGAGGCGCCCACCACCAGCTTCGACACGTTGCGCATTCGCGCGTACGCGATCAGCGTCTGCGTCGCATCCTCGCCGTGAAGCGTCACCGACTCCGCGCCAAGTTCCGAGGCGAGCTTCAAGGCGTCGAGCGTGCGTTTTCGGATCGCTTCGGGCAATCGCTGCAGTCGCGGTGTCTCGACGTAGACGGCCAACCAGTCCGCTTTGAGGCTGGCGGCAAGCCGCGCACCTGCGCGCACGAGCTTTGTGCTTTCGGTCCCGGCGCCGACGCAGACGATAATGCGATCGCGCGCCTGCCAGATTCGCTCGATCGACTGATCGGCACGATACTCACGCATCTGGGCGTCGACACGATCAGCCGTGCGGCGCAATGCAAGCTCGCGCAGCGCAATCAGATTGCCCTTGCGAAAAAAATTACGAACTGCGTTTTGAGCCTGATGCGGCAGATAGACCTTGCCCTCGCGCAAACGCTCCAGCAGTTCTTCGGCGGGCAGGTCGACGATCGTCACTTCGTCGGCCAAATCGAAAACGCGGTCGGGCACGGTCTCCCAGACGCGAATGCCCGTGATCTGTCCCACCACATCGTTGAGGCTTTCCAGATGCTGAACATTGACCGTCGTATAGACGTCTATCCCGGCATCGAGTAGCTCGTGGACATCCTGCCAGCGCTTCAGGTGCCGCGAGCCTTGCACGTTGGAATGCGCAAGCTCATCGACAAGTAGCAGCTCCGGCTTGCGCGCGAGGGCGGCGTCCAGATCGAATTCGGCAAGAAGATGCCCGCGGTACTCGATCCGTGACAACGGAATAACTTCGAGCCCGTCGAGCAGCTCCAGCGTTTCCTTGCGGCCGTGCGTCTCCACGATGCCGATCGCAACATCGACACCTTCCTCTTTGCGGCGCCGCGCGGCTTGCAGCATCGCAAACGTCTTGCCTACGCCTGCCGAGGCGCCGAAGAAGATCTTGAGTCGCCCCCGGCGCCGTTTTTCTTCCTCACGCTGGATCTTATCGAGCAGCGCGTCGGGGTCCGGTCGTTCCATGGCACGTATTTTCTAGTAATCGAACAAATGGCGCTTTTGGCCGTGCACTGAGGATACGCCTTCTTTCGTCATCAGTGCATTGGCTTCAATTGATCAAGCGCCAGATTCAGCTTGAGGACATTGACACGCGGCTCGCCAAACACGCCAAACTGACGTCCCGAAGTGTTCAGGTCGATCAGATGGTTGACGGCATCGCTTGTCAATCCGCGTGCCTTCGCCACACGCGCCGCCTGATAGGCGGCTGCCGCCGGCGTGATTTCCGGGTCGAGCCCGCTACCCGAGGACGTCACGAGGTCCACGGGCACCGGTGCCGTATTCGTCGGGTCGGCATCGTGCAATGCCGCCAGACGCCCCTTCACTTCGTCGGAGAGAGCCGGGTTCGTCGGGCCCAAATTCGAGCCGCTCGAGTTCTGCGCGTTATACGGGTTCGGCGTCGTGGCGGAGAGCCGGCCCCAGAAGTAAGACGGTGCATCGAACTGTTGACCGATCAGCTCGGAGCCGACCGGCTTGCCGTCCTTCTCGATAAGGCTGCCGTTCGCCTGATGCGGGAAGACGGCCTGACCGATCGCGGTCACGACGACCGGATAGACGATGCCCGTGATCACCGTCATCGCCGCAAACAGCACCAGCACGGGTCGCAAAAGGTTTTTCATGGTCGTTCAGCTATAAAACGTAGGTGTGGGCGAATCGTGTTCGCGTCGCTTTCCTTAAGCCGGACGGATAACAAACGCAGTGATCCGTCCGGCAGTTCTCAGGGCTCGGCTGTCAGAACCAGCCCATCGCATGAAGCCCCATGTCGATCAGCTTGATGAACGGGAACGGCAAGAGGATGCCGCCGAGGCCGTAGATCAGCAGATTACGACGCAGCAACGAGGCCGCACCGAGCGGACGGTACGCGACGCCCTTCAACGCAAGCGGAATCAGGATCACGATGATGAGCGCGTTGAAGATCACTGCCGACAAAATAGCCGAGGCCGGCGACGACAAATGCATGACGTCGAGTGCACGCAGTTGCGGATACGTCGTCGCGAACGCAGCCGGAATGATGGCGAAGTACTTGGCCACATCGTTGGCGATCGAGAACGTCGTGAGCGAGCCGCGCGTCATCAGCATTTGCTTGCCGATTTCGACAATCTCGATCAGCTTCGTCGGGTTCGAGTCGAGATCGACCATGTTGCCCGCTTCCTTCGCGGCTTGCGTGCCCGTATTCATCGCGACCGCCACGTCGGCTTGCGCAAGTGCCGGCGCGTCGTTGGTGCCGTCGCCCGTCATTGCAACGAGCCGGCCCTCGGTCTGGTGCGAGCGGATCATCGCGAGCTTGGCTTCCGGCGTCGCTTCGGCCAGGAAGTCGTCGACACCCGCCTCTGCCGCGATCGCCGCAGCCGTCAGCCGGTTGTCACCCGTGATCATGACCGTCTTGATGCCCATCTTGCGAAGTTCGGCAAAGCGCTCCTTGATGCCGCCCTTCACGATGTCTTTCAATTCGATCACGCCGAGCACACGCGCGCTGCCTTGATCCGAGCCATGCGCGCCAAGCTTCTCGGCCACCACCAGCGGCGTGCTGCCGCGACGAGCCACGTCGTCGACTGCCTTCTGCACGTCCTGCGGGAAACGGCCGCCACTCTCCTCGACGTATCGCCGCACCGCGTCGGCCGCGCCCTTGCGGATTTCGCGATTCGGCAGATCCACACCGCTCATGCGCGTCTGCGCGCTGAAAGCGAGGAATTGAGCGTGCAACGAAGCCATGTCGCGCTCGCGGATGTTGAAGCGCTGCTTCGCGAGCACAACGATGCTTCGGCCTTCAGGCGTTTCGTCGGCGAGCGAAGAAAGCTGAGCCGCATCCGCAAGCACTTCCTCCGTCACACCCGGCGCGGGCACGAACGTGGAAGCCTGGCGATTACCGAGCGTGATCGTGCCCGTCTTGTCGAGCAGCAGCACATCGACGTCGCCAGCCGCTTCGACTGCGCGTCCGGACGTCGCGATCACATTGGCCTGCATCATCCGGCTCATGCCCGCGACACCGATGGCCGACAGCAATCCGCCGATCGTGGTCGGAATCAGACACACGAGCAGCGCGACGAGCGCCGTGATCGTAACGACATGGCCCGCCTTCATCGCGGCTACCGAAAAGATCGAGAACGGCAACAGCGTCGCGGTCGCAAAGAGCAGCACGAGCGTGAGCGCAACGAGCAGAATCGTCAGCGCGACCTCGTTCGGGGTCTTCTGGCGCTTCGCGCCTTCAACCATCGCGATCATCCGGTCGAGAAACGCTTCTCCCGGGTTCACGCTCACGCGCACGACGATCCAGTCAGAGAGCACGCGTGTGCCACCCGTAACAGACGAAAAGTCTCCGCCCGATTCGCGAATCACAGGCGCGGATTCACCCGTGATGGCCGACTCGTCCACCGACGCAACGCCGTCGATCACTTCGCCGTCAGCCGGTATCGTGTCGCCGGCTTCGACGAGCACGACATCGTCCTTACGCAGATCCGTGGAGGTGACGAGAAGGATGGGCGATTTCGGATGCGGCTGATTGAGCTTCTTCGCCATCACATTATGCTTCGCACTCCTAAGCGAAGCAGCCTGTGCCTTGGAGCGCCCTTCAGCAAGCGCTTCGGCAAAGTTGGCAAAAAGCACCGTGAACCACAGCCAGAGCGCAATGGCGAGGATGAATCCCGCCGGCGCCTCGGCCTCACCCATCAGCGCGGCGATCCAGAGAACCGTCGTGAGGATGCTGCCGAGGTACACGCAGAACATCACCGGGTTGCGCAGCTGCGTGCGCGGCCCGAGCTTCTTGAACGAGTCGACGATCGCCGGCTTGACGAGCACCGGGTCGAACATCGAGCGCGCCGCCGTACGAGCCTGCCCCAAATTTTCAGGACGGTGGGCAGGCGTTTGATTGACAGTTGTCATGCTTTCCTCGAAATCAGTGACCCGAGATCATCATCAGATGCTCAACCACGGGGCCGAGCGCAAGCGCCGGCACATACGTGAGGGCGCCAACGAGCACCAGCGTGCCCAGCAGCAAGACCACGAAGAGCGCTCCATGAGTCGGCAGCGTGCCTGCAGTCGCGGCAAGGCGCTTCTTGTTCGCAAGCGAACCGGCAATCGCCAACACCGGCACGATCGTGCCAAAGCGGCCGAACCACATCGCGATGGCGAGCAACACGTTATAGAACGGCGTGTTCACGGAAAGACCGCCAAATGCGCTGCCGTTGTTGTTCGCAGCCGAGCTGAACGCGTACAGGATCTCCGAGAAGCCATGCGGCCCCGGGTTGGCAATGCCCGCGGTACCGAGCGGCGAAAGCACGCCGATCGATGTGCCAACGAGTACGAGGAACGGCGTCAACAAGATCGCGATCGACACCATCTTCATCTCGAACGACTCGATCTTCTTGCCCACATACTCAGGGGTGCGGCCGATCATGAGGCCCGCGACGAACACCGCAAGCAATGCGAATACGAGCATGCCGTACAAGCCCGACCCGACCCCACCGAAGATGACTTCGCCGAGTTGAATCAGCAGCATCGGCACGAAGCCGCCCATCGGCGTCAACGAATCGTGCATGTTGTTCACGGCACCACAAGAGGCGGCAGTCGTCGCAACGGTGAAGATGCCCGATTGCGCAATACCGAAGCGCACTTCCTTGCCTTCCATGTTGCCGCCCGATTGCAGGTCGGACGCGCTCTGGTCGACATGCAACGACGTGAAGACCGGATTGCCCGCCTGCTCGGCCGAGATCTCGCCCCAGCATGCGACTGCGAACGCAATCGTCATCGCCGCAAGCACGGCGTAGCCCTGGCGCTTGTCACCGACCATTCGCCCGAACATCACACACAGGGCCGCCGGGATAAGCAGCATCACCACCAGCTGGATGAAGTTTGCGAGCGGCGTCGGATTCTCGTAAGGGTGCGCGGAGTTCGCATTGAAGAACCCGCCGCCGTTCGTGCCGAGCATCTTGATCGCTTCTTGCGAGGCCACGGGCCCCATCGCGATCGTCTGCTTGTCGACCTTCACGTCCTGCATGACCGGATTGCCCTTTGCATCCTTGACGGCATTGCCCTGAGCGTCGGTCTTCGGGGCTTGATAGGTCGTCACCTGCAACGTCGACACGTCCTGATACGGCTTCAGGTTCTGGATCACACCCTGACCCATGAACAACGCCGCCACGATGATCGAGAGCGGAGCGAGGATGTAAAGCGTGATGCGCGTAAGGTCAACCCAGAAATTGCCGATCGTCTTGGCCGTATGGCGCGCGAAGCCCCGGATCAGCGCAACGACGACGGCAATGCCCGTCGCAGCCGACATGAAGTTTTGCACCGTCAGTCCGACCATCTGCACCAGATAGCCGAGGGTGCTCTCGCCGCCGTAGTCTTGCCAGTTTGTATTCGTCACGAAGCTGACCGCCGTATCGAACGCGGCGTCAGGCGTCATCGGCGAAAAGCCTTGCGGATTGAAAGGCAGCACATTCTGCAAGCGCAGCAGCGCGTACACAGCCAATGCGCCCACCGCGCTGAACAGCATCACGGCCACCGCATAACGCTTCCACGACATCTCCGCTTCTGCGTCGACGCCAGCGATCTTGTACAGCAGATTTTCGATCGGCCGGCCGATGCGCACGAGCACCGACGAGCCATCGAGGACAGCCGTCATGTAACGACCAACCGGGATGGCCAAAGCAATCAGTACGACGATAAAGATCGCCGTCTGAAAAATATCGTTCGTAGTCATTCAAGGTCCTCCGCACGCAGCAACGCGTAAACGAGGTACACGAGCAGAAGAAGGGTCGAGGCTCCGGCGAGCCACATCATCCATGCGATCACGGCCGGCCTCCCGGCGCGCGGGCGCGCAGCTTCTCGCAACCCGCGGCTAATGCGAGGCAGAGTCCGCAAAATGCGACTATGCCCACGATGTAAACCACGTCCATTTTTTATCGTCTCCCGTAGCGGATCAGGACAGAAATAGAGCGTAGACGAGTCGCAGTAAAGGCCACGATAAGACTGGAGGCTGAGGTATAAAAAACGCGTAAAGATGTCGGGTTGGTGGAAAATGAGGCCCCTGTGTCGGTATGTATGTGCCGCGTCAACGGCGCCAAATGGCGACGAAACGATGACAAAGGGCGCAGTAGGTCTGGGATCGCATTCGAGCGGAGGATGGCAATGGAAATGGTAGTCAGGAGCGTCGCGTACCGGGCAGGCAAGCGTTTGAAAGACGTGGTGATCGACGACATCAGTGAAGTGGTTCAAGAACCCGGCACGTTTATATGGGTTGGCCTGTGGCAACCGGATGAACCGCTATTGCGCAAAATGCAGGAGGAATTTCATCTCCATGATCTGGCCATCGAAGATGCGTTGAACGCGCACCAACGGCCAAAGCTCGAGGTCTACGGTGACTCGCTTTTTGTCGTCGTCAAGACCGCGCAGCTCACGGAAGGCGAAGTCCAATACGGCGAGACCCACGTCTTCATCGGTAAGAACTTTCTCGTCACCGTACGGCACGGCGCGTCGACAAGCTACGGGGAAGTCCGCGCGCGCCTCGAATGCAATCCGGCGCTCCTCGGCAAAGGGCCCGCATTTGCGCTCTATTCCGTGCTCGACTTCATCGTCGACCACTATCAGCCGATCATGAGCAGTTATGAAGCGCAGTTCGATCGTATTGAAGCGAACCTCTTCAAGGCTGACTTCAACGAGAAGACGATCGAAGAAACCTATGAGCTCCGGCATCAATTGATGGAGCTTCGCAATGCCGCAGCACCGATCCACGAGATCTGCAATCAGCTCATCCGGTTTCACGAAGAGCTGATTCCCAAGGAATTGCGTGCCTATCTGCGTGATGTTCAGGACCACGCGCAACGCGTCGTGGCGGCAACTGATGACTTGCGCGAAATGCTGACGAACGCCATGCATGTGAACCTCGCGCTCGTCACGGTGCGGCAAAACGAAATCGTCAAGCGGCTCGCCGGATGGGGGGCGATCTTCGCCTTGCCCACGGTCGTCTTCAGTCTCTACGGCATGAACTTCCAGGACATGCCCGAATTGAAGACGTCGTGGGGGTACCCGGCAACATTGGCTGTCACCGTGACAGGTTGCGTCGCGCTCTATCGGAAACTGAAGCGCGAGGCCTGGATCTAATTGTCCAGTAGCGCTGAGCAACTCCTGCGAAATCAGAGCCTTCGCCGATGCGCCGTTTGCTGATGATTGATCTGGCGATTGATTGCCCTTCGCGCATCGCCAATTCGCCAACGCATGCGTCGCGCAGCCGGAAAACGCGGCTGCCACCGCGTGAGAATCGCCCTACCCGCCAGTTCCGCTTGGCACACGGCTATTAGCCGTGCTTTCGCCTCGATTGCGCATATTTTTGCTATGCGCTGCGCCGAGCGGCAAGCTGCAGGCGACATGACCAACGCTATCCGCAGAAAGCATTTGGCGGAATTTTTACAGTTCGTATATGCTGTCGAAAGGCTTTTGTCATAATTCAACAGATCAACGCGTGCTCGTGCGTAGCAGTGCGACCTCAGCGCACGCGGAAATGAGCGAATCGTGGCCTCCCTCGTCGAATGCTCACCATTCGGCAAGCGAGGTGCACAGCGTCTAACGTTGCCAATAGAGTGTCATCGTGAGAGTCCGAGGCCCCTTGGTAAGATGGGATCGCAATCAGCCAGCGAGGTGTCTTCGCGGCGACTGCTCCACTGTTGACGGCAGCAACGGCAGCCCCGCGCTTCGCCGGTTTCTGTCCGTCTTCACGATTCTGTCCCGGCGCTCAGTCCGCCGTCACAACGTCACTTCCGCGCGCGCATTCATCGCCGTCGATACCGACGACGTCGCTTCGCTACTGCCGTAGCGCCTTAGCCGCCCCCCACTCCACGTTCGCCGGCTGCCCGACGCGCTCGCTTGCCTACTCAGGGCAAGACGCTGCGGTTCGTGTTGCGCTTGCCGATGCTGTATCGCCCGTGACGTTCGCAACGACGCGCAGCATCTGGCTCCTTGTCACGCGCGGCACCGTCCGCTGACGGCGGCACACTCACGCTCATTCCGGCGAAAACGCACCGGCGAAGGAGCATCGCCCATTTGCCCGCACAGGCTGTCTTCGTCGACAGCCAGTTTGGCACGGGCAGTGAAGAGGTCCGCGTCCACGCACGCCTGTTCGCGGCAGTACACCCCAAAACAGCGAGGCCGAACATGTACGACATCGACGAATTTCTCAGGACACATCACATCACCGAAATAGAGGCCATCATCCCCGACATGGCCGGCATCGCGCGCGGCAAGATCATTCCGCGAAGCAAATTCGAATCGGGTGAATCGATGCGGCTGCCGCAGGCCGTGATGATTCAAACCGTGGCAGGCGACTATCCCGACGACAGCAGCCTCACCGGCGTTACCGATCCGGACATGGTCTGCGTACCGGATGCGTCGACGATCCGCCTCATTCCGTGGGCCGTCGATCCGACGGCACAGGTCATTCACGATTGCGTCCACTTCGACGGCACGCCCGTCGCGATCTCGCCGCGGCACGTCTTGCGGCGCGTGCTCGGACTGTTTGAGGCGCGGGGCTGGCAGCCCGTGGTCGCACCGGAGCTCGAGTTTTATCTCGTCGACATGAACAAGGACCCCGATTTGCCGTTGCGCCCGCCCGTCGGCCGCACAGGACGTGCGGAGACCGGACGCCAGGCCTACTCGATCGAAGCCGTGAACGAGTTCGATCCGCTTTTCGAGGACATCTACGAGTACTGCGATATTCAGGAGCTCGAGGTCGATACGTTGATTCACGAGGTCGGTGCAGCGCAGATGGAAATCAACTTCCTGCACGGCGATCCGCTGAAGCTCGCCGACCGTGTTTTCCTCTTCAAGCGCACCGTGCGAGAGGCCGCGTTGCGTCATCACATGTATGCGACCTTCATGGCCAAGCCCATGGAAGGCGAGCCCGGCTCGGCAATGCATGTGCATCAAAGCCTCGTTGACAAAGAGACTGGACGCAACCTCTTCGCAGGTCCCAACGGCGAGCCGACCGAGCTCTTTCACAACTATCTCGCCGGGCTTCAGCACTACACGCCCTCACTCATGCCAATCTTCGCGCCCTACATCAATTCTTATCGTCGACTCTCACGCTTCATGGCGGCGCCGATCAACGTGCAATGGGGTTATGACAACCGCACGGTCGGCTTTCGCATTCCCCACTCGCAGCCCGCCGCGCGCCGCATCGAGAACCGGATTCCGGGAGTCGACTGCAATCCCTACCTCGCGATAGCGGCAACGCTCGCTGCCGGCTATCTCGGCATGATCGAGCGCCTCACGCCCACGGAACCGTTCGCAAGCGACGGCTACCGGGTGCCGTATCAACTGCCGCGCAATCTCGAGGAGGGCATGACGCTCATGGCTTCTTGCGAGCCGCTTAGCGACATTCTCGGCCAGCAGTTCGTCAAGGCCTATCTCGTTTTGAAGGAGACCGAGTATGACGCGTTCTTTCGCGTCATCAGTTCATGGGAGCGCAAGCATCTCTTGCTGAATGTCTGAGCGTCACACGTCGTCGTTTCAACCCATGAACGGAGGCACTATGCGCCAAAGCTCGGAAGCAACATCCCATTTGCCACACGGTGAAGCCGGCACTGAGCACGATGCCGCTGCAACGGCCGCCCACCAAAACACAGCCAAGTATCGCGCACTCGACGCGGCCCATCATCTTCACCCTTTTTCCGATATGGGCGCGCTGAACCGCATGGGTAGCCGCGTGATCGTCAAGGCACATGGCGTCTACCTCTGGGACTCCGACGGCAACCGGATCATCGACGGCATGGCGGGGCTATGGTGCGTGAACGTCGGCTACGGACGCCAAGAGCTCGCGGACGCGGCCTACCGGCAACTGATCGAGCTGCCCTACTACAACACGTTCTTCAAGACGACGCATCCGCCCATCATCGCCCTGTCCGAACTGCTCGCGGAGATTGCGCCCGAGCCGTTCAATCGCTTCTTCTATTGCAACAGCGGCTCTGAGGGCAACGACACGGCGCTTCGGATCGTTCATCGTTACTGGGCTACGCAAGGCAAGCCAAAGAAGCGGTACGTGATCGCTCGAAGAAACGGCTATCACGGCTCGACAATTGCCGGCGCGACGCTCGGCGGCATGTCCTATATGCACGAGCAGATGCCTTCGAAAGTTGCACATGTCGTCCATATCGATCAGCCCTACTTTTTCGGGGAGGCTGGCCATGACATCTCATCTGACGCGTTCGGCCTTGAACGCGCGCGACAGCTCGAAACCAGGATTCTCGAGCTTGGCGCTGAAAATGTCGCGGCCTTCATCGGCGAGCCGTTTCAGGGAGCGGGCGGCGTCATTTTCCCTCCATCCACCTACTGGCCCGAAGTCGAACGCATTTGCCGCCAGTACGACGTACTCTTCATCGCCGACGAGGTCATCGGCGGATTCGGGCGCATCGGTGAATGGTTCGCCCATCAGCACTTCGGCGTGACGCCCGATTTAATGACGCTCGCCAAGGGACTGACAAGCGGATATGTGCCGATGGGTGCCGTGGGTGTTCATGACCGCATCGCGCAAGCCATCGTCGACAACGGCGAGTTCAATCACGGCATGACCTATTCGGGACATCCAGTCGCGGCTGCCGTCGCCATCGCAAACCTGACGTTGTTGCGCGACGAAGGGATCGTCGAGCGCGTGAAGCACGATATCGGACCGTACTTCCAGCGCGCCCTGCGCGAGGCGTTCGAGGGGCATCCCATCATCGGGGAGATCGCAGGCGCGGGGCTCGTCGCGGGATTGCAGCTTGCTCGAGAGCCGCGCATGAGGACGCGCTTTGTCGACGGCTCGCAAGTTGGCGCGTTGTGCCGTGACTGCAGCTTCAACGCGAATCTGATCATGCGCGCGAGCGGCGACCGGATGCTGCTTTCGCCGCCGCTCGTCATCACGAAACAGGAAGTCGACGAACTCATTGGGAAGGCGAAGGCGGCCATCGATGCGACGGCGCAGCACGTAGGGGCGCTGTGAACGAGACGCACGCTTAGCCGCTTGCCAGAACCGATCAAGAGGCCGGGGCACGGCCCAGCGCAGCAGAAAATCCCCCGCCCCGAAGGAAGTCCCCTTGGGGGATTGGGAATTGCGGGATTGGGGGAAAAGCCAACGTTCCAGACCGGAGTCCGATTGACGATGAAACAATTTTCCGAACAATCGCACGTCGACTCCTATTACGCTGCCACAGCCAACAAACCGCTTCATCGCCAATCGCTCGACACCTCGCTGAATGTCGACGTCTGCGTGGTTGGCGCGGGGATGACGGGCGTATGTGCGGCGCTCGAGCTCGCCGAACGCGGGCTGAGCGTGGCGGTCCTCGAGGCATCGAAGGTGGGCTGGGCCGCAAGCGGTCGCAATGGCGGACAGTTGATCGGCGGTTTTGCCTGCGAAGTGCAAACGCTGCGCCGGCAGCTCGGGGACGCCGACGCCAAGCGTGCCTTGACGATGGGCCAGGAAGCGCTCGGGATGGTGAAGTCGCGTATCGCGAGGCATAGCATCGAGTGTGACTTCACGCCAGGGCACATCACGGCCGCAAACAAGCCGCATCACGTCGACGCCCTGCGCCGCTGGCATGACGATGCGGCGATGCACTTCGGCCATACGCGTCTTCGCTACGTGGAGCAGGCGGACATGCCCCACTACGTGCAATCATCGCGCTACCTTGGCGGTCTCTATGATCCTGATGGCGGCCATCTGCATCCGCTCAATTACACGCTCGGGCTCGCGCGCGTGGCCGTTGCGTCCGGCGTGCAGATCTTCGAAGACAGCTGCGTGACGGCCATCGTGAAACAAGACGGCAAGCAGATCGTGCGAACTGGCAAGGGCAGCGTGCGCGCGTCATTCGTCGTGCTGGCCTGCAACGTCTATATCGGCGCACTGGCACCGACACTCGCCCGAAAAATCATGCCCGTGGGGACTTATCTGATTGCCACCGAGCCGCTCGGCGAGGCGCGTGCGCATGCGCTGATGCCAGCCCGCGCCGCGGTCTGCGACAGCCGCTTCGTACTCGACTATTTTCGCCCGCTGCCGGATGGGAGATTGCTCTGGGGTGGCAAGGTCAGCTACTCGACATTTGCGCCGCGCAACCTGGCCAACGCGATGCGCCGCGATATGCTGAGGACGTTTCCGCAGCTCGCCGATGCGAAGATCGATTACGCATGGGGAGGCTTCGTCGATATCACGATGAACCGAGCGCCGCATTTCGGCCGTCTTTCGTCGACCGTGTTTTTTGCTCAGGGGTTCTCAGGGCACGGCATCAACACCACAGCGCTCGCCGGCACGCTCATCGCCGAGGCAATCGCCGGTCAAGCTGGGCGGTTCGATGTGTTCGCGCGCATCGCGCATCGCGATTTTCCAGGCGGGACGCTGCTGCGCACGCCCGCCCTCGTACTCGCGATGGCCTGGTATCGGTTGAAGGACAAGCTTTGAAGCGGCATGTGCGGATCGGCACGATCGGGCTTCACGAAAGCACTGCCGGCTGATCAGGCCGAGTCGGCCGTAAAGGCGGGCCAGCGTTGTGACGCGATGAGCTTGGCCGTTCTGCGCTCGGCGTCCCACCAAATGACACGCAGCAGCGGTGCGCATTGCGCAATAAAAATGGCCTGCACAGGATCGCTTTCCACGAAGTGCGTGCAGCCGAGCCGCACAGCAGCCTGCGCCTTATGCGCTGCAACCGATTCAGGGCTATCGTCGTGCCTCGCCGGGTCGCGCATGACGAGGCGCGGATTGGCGTAGCCATGGAGGCTCAGCCATGCGGCCGTGCGTACGCGATCCGTCTCCGGCCGGCCGGTGATGATCGCTTTCGTGCGCTGCCATTCGATGTGGGGCAGATGTTCGTAGGGCAGGAGTTCGTCGCGCTCCTGAAGTGCGCAGGCCAGGTCGACTGCATAGCGGTGTGGCGGGAGGTCGGGCAGCAAAATGCCGTCGAGGTCGATCGCGTAGGCGTCGAACTCATGGTCCTCGCCGATCGAGCCTGCGGCCCCCGCCTCGGTGCGCTGCCAGCGCGCCCGGTAAGCGTCCGTGTAGGCATGGCGCTCCCAGGGCACTAACGGGAAATAGCCACGAGCGTCCATCCCGTAGTCCGGACGTATGCGGCTCAGGTCGTCGAAGGCCACGGTCATCGTTTTGACGACGAGCCCTTGCGCGCGCACGAAATCGATGCAATCGGCGAACGTGTGGCCGACACCGGCGATGTCCTCACAGAGCAACACTTTGCTGCCGGGCGGGGGAAGCTGAATCGACGAATGCCAAGACACGGTGCGTGTCGCGCGCTCGTAACGCAGAAATGCGGGAGGCACGCCCGCAGCATGCGAAACCATCAGCGCAAGCGGTGCGCCACCGCGCAAAATGCCGATCGCGCAGGCAAAGGCCTCAAGCGCAAGCGTGGGCTGGAGCGAGGCAATCCATTGATCGATTTGCTCGTAGGTAATCGGCAGTACCGGCTTGTCCATGTCGCAAGCGGATTCGAAATGCGGAGAGGCGACAGTCTAGCGCAGCACGCCCGTTGACAGCGTCAAGCCGCTCGAGCACAACGAACGAGCGAGAAGCAAGGGCGATAGCGCAAACGAAGAGGCCGCGAAGCAGAAAACCTATTGTTCGCCGGCTTACTAAGGCGGCGCCTCTGTGCGCCGCAACGAACAGAGGCCCGTGCTGCCGACTCGTCAGCGATAGCCGACAATTGCATGGGCCGACATCGTCGCACAAGGATGCATGATGCCGGGGAGCCGGCGTGCGGCGGTTCAGACTAGCGGATAAACCGGTAAAAGAACAGCGCCGTGCTGCCGGCAAAGAGACCCACTACCGCCAACCCCATGGCCATTGCCAAATCCATGCATCCCCCAATGAAAATGCGCACCCGGCACGCGCAAACCGACAACCGGGCAAAGGCGCATTATCAACAAAATTGAACCGCAGTCAAAAACGAAGATGGCGTAAATTGACGTAACCGAGGGTTTGTCCTTAGCCGAAGCCAGTGCACAATCCGGTCTTTCGGCCCTCACCAGCGCATTCGGGTAACCGTCGACATGACACTCTTCCAACAACACGAGATCGTAGAACTGGCGCAGGGCGACGCCCTTTTGCGCGCCGCGCCTCAATTCGGTGGACGCCTGCTTTCGTGGAGCATCGGCAACAAACCCGTGATCCATTGGCCCGACGATGCCGATTGGGGCCGCCTCGCGCGAGTGCGCGGCGGCAATCCGCTGCTGTTTCCTTTCCTGGGGCGTCACCGCGTCGACGGCCGGCTCGGCGAGTGGCGCGACAGCGCGGGCGTAGTCCGCGCGTTGCCTGTGCATGGCTTCGCGCGCGACCTTCCGTTTGAGGCATCGATCGACCCCGACGGCCACGGCATTCGTATGGTGCTCGTCGACAATGAAATGACGCGTGAGCCCTACCCGTTCAGCTTTCGCTTCGAGGCGGCGTACCGGCTCGCCGATGCGCATACGCTCGACGTCACGCTAACAACGACCAACACTGGCGACGCGCCGATGCCCTCGATGCCTTATTACGCCGGCCATCATTTCTACTTCGCGTTGCCTCACTCGTTACGCGCGAACACGACGCTCGAGCTGCCGCCCACCGACCGCCACCACCAGTTGGAAGACGGCTCGATCAGTTCCCCGGAGGCAGGCGAGCGGCGCTACACGCTCGATGACACGCGCATCCACGATCGCTTTCATTGCCTTCACGGCGTTCCCAACGAACCCGTTCGCATCCTTTGTCCGTCGCAGGGCATGCGTATCGAGATTGACCTGAACCGGCCCGGCTCGACACCGTGGTACGCCGTGACGACTTGGACAGAAACCGACACGTCCGACTTTTACTGCGTAGAGCCGTGGCTTGGCCTGCCCGACGCGATTCACAACGGTCGCGGTCTGCGCTGGCTGGCACCGGGCAATAGCGAGACGGCCGCCTTGCGCATGACGGTCGCCTTAGCGACTGGGCGCTAGACGCCCTCCGGGGTCAAACAGTTCAGCGCGGCATGGACGGATCGTTTTACAGCTTTGACCGCGGCCGTGGTCTCACCCGCTAAAATCTGACGTTTGCGCCATCCGTGGCAAGTAGCTCGTGTTGTTTTCGCGGTCGCGCCGCATTCAGGCGCTTCGGGCGTCGAATCGAAGTCGAAGTTCAAGCGAGGGTCAATGCTGAAACGAACAATCATGCGGCTTGCCTGCCTGCCGCTCGCGGCGGTGATCGCCGCATGCGGCACGACGAGTGTCGCCCCGGGGTACTACCGCGTCGAGCGAGGCGATACGGTGATTAGAATTGCACGTATGCAAGGCCAATCGGTGCAGAACATCGTCCGATGGAACAACCTGACCAATCCCGACGCAATCGAAACAGGCCAGGTTCTGCGTGTCGTACCGCCAGCAGGCGTCGCCGCAACGGCTAGGCAGGAGGCGCGCCCGCCGGCCGAGCAAGCGCCGCGCGGTGGGCCAGCAAACGGCAAGACAGTCAGCAAGACGCCCGACAACACAGCGAGCCGCGACCGTGACGCAGCGCGCGCAGCGCTGGGACCACCGCCCGCCGCCCCCGCCAACGGCATCAAGCTCGTCTGGCCCGCCAAAGGCACGACTGTGCGCGGCTTTGACGGCGGTAACTCGAAAGGCATCGACATCGCCAATGCGATTGGCACGCCTGTCGTAGCAGCGGCGGCGGGCACCGTCGTCTATGCGGGAGATGGCTTACGCGGCTACGGCAACTTGCTGATCATCAAACACAACACCGACTTTCTCACTGCCTACGCACACAACCGCCGACTGCTCGTGAAGGAAGGCCAAAACGTGGCGCAGGGACAGCCGATTGCCGAAATGGGCGATACCGACAATGACCGCGTTGCCTTGCACTTTGAGCTACGCTACAAGGGCCGCTCGATCGATCCCGCGCGTTACCTGCCGCGAGGTTGAAAGCGCGTTGGTCAGGTGCCCTGACCTTCTCGATTGCACACGAGAACGCCCAAAAACAATTAGCAGTTCCAAAAAAAAAGCCCGGCGAAGCCGGGCTAACGGGGGTTCGGCGCATTAAGGCAAAGGACCGGTTCGCCTCGCGCCGATTAGCAATCTAACTGCTTTACATCGGCCAAACAATCAACAAATTGCCACTTCGAACCCAATTGTCCGGGAAGAGCGAAGGAATGTCAGAACCGTCAGAATGCATCGACAATTAAACTGAAAGATTATCACCACCACCTTCTCTCGCCATTACTTCTGTCTGTTGGGCTGACAACGCAAGCCACCCAAGCCTTTACCCAGAATATCCTCTAACAACATCGATTTAATCTTATTAATTTATATTTCGTAACGCAGTGTTTGAATCGACAGCTCACAATTGTCGGGACATTTTCCCGCAAGAGACGCCGGATGCGGACTCGAACCGATCGTTATGAAGCGTTCGTGCGTTGTTTTGCATGGTGAGTTCCAGTCCGCAGCAACGAGGACGTCAGTTTCAGCACAGAGAGGAAAGATGCAGTTTCGCTGCGGGCTGCGGTGGCCTCGCCTTATGCCATCCGCCGCAGCACGCCGTCACGCAGCATAAAGTGGTGATAAAGGGCGGCCGCCACGTGCACGCCGACGAGCCCCAGAATTCCCCATGCGAAAATCTGATGGATATCGCCCATCGCGTGACCGAGCCGGGACCCTGCCGCCGACAGCGGCGGCAGCGGGATGACGCCGAAAAGGGTTACCGTCCAGTCGCGCGACGACGCGTTCGCCCATCCCATGAGCGGCTGCACGATCAGCAACAGGTAAAGGATGCCATGCGTAAAGCGGGCCGCCTGACGCGTGAACGCTGTCCCGTCGACCACGTCGGGCTCGCGACGCAAGAGGCGCCAAACCAGGCGCACGATCATGACTGCAATGATCGCAGTACCAAACTGGAGATGCCATTGAATGAGGCCCACCGGCTGCGTGCCGCGATGAATGTCGGGCATCGTCCATGCGATCGCATATTGCGCGATCAGCAGCACGACGATGAGCCAGTGCATAAGACGGGCCAAGAGATCGTATTTCGGAGCAGCGGTTTTACTCATCATGGTCGCCCTTCCAAATCGGTCGATAGTCGCGCTTGAATTCTAACGCGTAGCGGCTCCATTTATCAGACAAAACATGGCAAAGCATCTGGCATACGGCAGCCTAGCATTGCTTAGCGATCGGTTATAGTGACGGCCGCTCACAACCCCGACCCAACCCCGATGAACACCGACAGCAGCCGCCCCGGCGCCGGCGAACAAAGCCCTCTCTATGCCAAGTTACTTGGCGAGACCGCAAAAATCGGCTGGGCCGAACTTGAGCGTTTCTTTGCGCGCGGCATATTGCTGCGCGTGGCGCGCGATCTCGATCTCGTCAGTGTTGCTGAAGCCATTGCAGCCGATGACACGCAGCAGGTCGCTCAGTGGGTCGCGGCGGGCTTGGTCGAACGCGTGCAAAGTGAAACTGCGGCGGACTTCGCCGCCCGCGATCCCGAGCTGTGGGCCGTCGTCGTTTCGCCCTGGGTGTGCGTACAAGAGCGCGGCTAGCCGCGCGCTCGTCTTTCGCTATTGCGAGGACGCTCCCGATGCCGGGCTAGCCGTGTCGAGCATTGACGGCGGCCGTGTATCGGTCGGCACACCGTGATAGTCAGGAGGATCGTGAGGCGGATGCCGATGCTCGATGACTTGGTCCCCGCAGCCGGCGGCCAATAGACAAAATGCGGCCGCTGCCGCCCACGTGAATCTTTCCATGGCGATCCCTTTAAAAGAGGAAGCGGGAGTCTAATGGAAGAGCGGTGCCAGATGCTGGTACGACCGCATACGCACGGCAGTGCTCGCACCCATTCGCGTGTTGCACGCGTGCACTCTCTCCTTCACGCTGAGTGTCCTAATATGTGCTCGTATGCGCTGGTCTCTCGCAATGGCGCAAGGAGAGAGTTGCCATGGACGCTGAATCGATCGCCGATCTCGTCGGACTCGGGGTCGGCCTGCTCGTGCTGCTCGGCCTGACGATCGTTCAGTGGCGGTCTTACAAACGCGAACACGGCGAAGGCTTCATCCACCAGTGGCTCGCGGACCGTCACATCCTTGACTGGCACCACCGGCCGAAACACTGACGCGGCCCCGATCGTCCAATCCGCCTATCCCGAAAAAGACTTCTTCCGCGGTGCGGACGTCCTTCGGGGAGGCGATTTCCTTCGGAGCGCAGCGCTCGCTCTTCACATCATTGTGCGCCGCAGGCCCGCCGCCACAATGATGCCGCTCAGCGCCCTGCGGACGCCGCGTTACCCTTCCTCGCCCGGAAGGACGAGGAGGTTTGTCGCGCAACCCGATCAATCACTGATCGTGTCCCGGCCCAGAAGAATGGGCCGATTTGCCCTGTGTGTGTGTCGCCGTAACCGCATAACCACATCGGTCAGGCCACGGCGTAGGCTGCGAGAAACCGCCGCAAAATTCCCGACGAATACGTGCCGGCGATATCAGTCAGGAACGAAGCGAAAGACATGTGCGCATGGTCATCTGCCGTGTCCGAGATGGTCCGCACGACAGCGCAAGGCACGTCGTGCTCGTAACACACCTGAGCAATCGCCGCGCCCTCCATTTCCACAGCAAGCGCATCGGGCAGGGCTTCGGCGAGCGCCGCCACCTCCACAGCACTG
>NZ_DATJJF010000043.1:0-25312 GCF_035492435.1 Trinickia sp. | reverse complement strand
CTTATTTGCGAGTCGAGCTCGTTTCCCTGTTGAAAAAGGGAGGGCGCACCTGTTCGCCACTCGCCAGTTCTACTGGCTTACCAATTTGATGTGTCCGATCTCGGGTGCTCCGATCATGAAAAGCTCTCTACTCCATCACCGGAAAACAATTGAATTTGTCTATCGGTAAAACCCCTTCGATGCAGAGCGGGTCGGGGTTGTTGAATGGCACTTGCTGCCCTGCCCGTAATGCTAATTAATGACGTCTTTATGACGGCTAGCAATAAGCAAATAATGGCGCTACATAAAGAGCCGACGCGGTACGTCCGTGCCAAAAAAAACCCGGCCGAAGCCGGGTTTTGAAGAACCTTACTTGAACACTATCAGGCGGCTGCCTGAATGTTCGAAGCTTGCTTGCCCTTAGGGCCTTGGACGACTTCGAAGGACACCTTCTGACCTTCCTTGAGCGTCTTGAACCCATTCATCTGGATGGCCGAGAAATGCGCAAACAGATCCTCGCCACCCTCATCAGGCGTAATAAAACCGAAGCCCTTCGCGTCGTTAAACCACTTGACCGTACCAGTCGCCATACAACTTCCCCTGTATCTCTCTCATGTCCTACGAGCACGCTCGAAAAGCTCGACAGCTGTAACTTACAGCCCGTCCCCTCCTCACAAGCTCACCTCGGCATTTTTTCGTACTCGCACTTGTTATGGCTAGCTGAAAAAAAGTGCCAGCTTGATTGTTGGATTTCTTTAATCCACTGTCAAGAAAATTTTGAGATGCTGCATGTGAATCTATGTGCGTTTGCGCGCTTTGAAGCGGTTTTCCTGTTTCTCCCCGTGCGCGACCGCGCAAGCGAGCTGACCTGAAAAGCCGCATAATCGACGCGGGAAGCACGAGCTTGGGCTGGGTGCGAAGCTTGCTGTGGCGGTTGCCACCCTCCGTCTGGCGATGTAGTCGCTCGGCCGGCACGTGTTGTGCGATACTCGCTCGCGTAGCGAGCCGCGATCTGTCGTCAAGCGCTTCGTTGAGGAAGTGTGGAGCGACTTGGGGCAGATTGTGCGGTTTGGCTGGTTCGCTCGGTGCAGCGGGCGCACCGTGGCGGTGCGATCAACGACTGTTCGGTCGGGTTTTCGCAGGATTGCGGGCCTCACCGAGTTGTTTAGAATGGGTGTATGGCGATTATCCCGGACAGGCAGGACGGCACAGTACTCGAGCGGCAGGAAAAGGAGCTGAAACCGCCGTCCATGTATAAGGTGGTACTGTTGAACGACGATTTCACGCCAATGGAGTTTGTCGTGATGGTCGTGCAGGAGTACTTCAACAAAGACAGAGAGACCGCGACGCAGATCATGCTCAAAGTGCATCGCGAAGGGCGGGGAGTTTGTGGGGTCTACACGCGGGACGTCGCGTCGACCAAAGTCGAGCAGGTTGTTACGCACGCACGGCAGGCGGGGCATCCGCTGCAATGCGTGATGGAGGAAGCATGATTGCCCAGGAACTGGAAGTCAGCTTGCACATGGCGTTCATGGAAGCGCGCCAGGCACGGCATGAGTTCATCACCGTCGAACACCTTTTGCTGGCGTTGCTGGACAATCCGACAGCGGCGGAAGTGTTGCGCGCGTGCGCGGCCAACATCGAAGACCTACGTCAGAACCTGCGCAACTTCATCCACGACAACACACCGACGGTGCCAGGCACCGACGATGTCGATACCCAGCCCACGCTGGGTTTTCAGCGCGTGATTCAGCGCGCGATCATGCACGTGCAGTCGACCTCGAATGGCAAAAAGGAGGTCACGGGTGCCAATGTCCTCGTTGCCATTTTTGGCGAGAAGGATTCGCATGCCGTCTACTACCTGCAGCAACAGGGTGTGACGCGCCTCGACGTCGTCAACTTCATCTCGCATGGCATCGCGAAGACGAATAGCAGCGATGCGGCGAAGGCGGGCGACGCGAACGCCGAGTCGGAAGACGCCGCCTCGCAGAAGGAGACGCCGCTTGCCCAGTTCACCCAGAATCTGAACCAAATGGCCAAGGATGGCCGCATCGATCCCTTGATCGGGCGGGAGTCCGAGGTTGAGCGCGTCGTGCAGGTGCTGTGCCGGCGTCGCAAAAACAACCCGTTGCTGGTCGGCGAGGCGGGGGTCGGCAAGACGGCCATCGCCGAGGGGCTGGCTTGGCGCATCACGCGCGGGGAAGTGCCCGATATCCTGGCCGATGCTCAAGTGTATTCGCTGGACATGGGCGCGCTGCTCGCCGGCACGAAGTACCGCGGCGACTTCGAGCAACGCTTGAAGACGGTGCTCAAGGAGCTCAAGGAGCGCCCGCACGCGATTCTCTTCATCGACGAGATTCACACGCTGATTGGCGCGGGCGCCGCGTCGGGCGGCACGCTGGACGCGTCGAACCTGCTGAAACCCGCGCTCTCGTCGGGCACGCTCAAATGCATCGGCGCGACTACGTTTACCGAGTATCGGGGCATCTTCGAGAAGGATGCGGCGCTGTCGCGGCGGTTCCAGAAGATCGACGTCACGGAGCCGACGGTCGAGCAGACGGTTGCCATCCTGCGTGGACTGAAATCGCGCTTCGAGGAGCACCACGGTGTGAAGTATTCGTCGGGTGCACTCTCGGCTGCGGCGGAGCTGTCGGCGCGCTTCATCACCGATCGTCACTTGCCGGACAAGGCCATTGACGTGATCGACGAGGCGGGCGCTGCCCAGCGCATCCTGCCGAAGTCGAAGCAAAAGAAGACGATCGGCAAGGGCGAAATCGAGGAAATCATCTCGAAGATTGCGCGCGTGCCGGCGCAAAGCGTGTCGCAAGACGATCGCAGCAAGCTGCAAACGCTGGACCGCGACCTCAAGGCTGTCGTTTTCGGGCAGGATCCGGCCATCGACGCACTTGCGGCGTCCATCAAAATGGCGCGCGCGGGCCTTGGCAAGACGGACAAGCCGATCGGCGCATTCCTGTTTTCGGGCCCGACTGGCGTCGGCAAGACAGAAGTGGCGCGGCAGCTCGCGTTCACGCTGGGTATCGAGCTGATTCGCTTCGATATGTCCGAGTACATGGAGCGGCATGCTGTCAGCCGCCTCATTGGCGCCCCGCCGGGCTACGTCGGCTTCGATCAGGGCGGTCTGCTCACAGAGGCGGTGACGAAAAAGCCCCACTGCGTGCTGTTGCTCGACGAAATCGAAAAGGCGCATCCGGACATCTTCAATGTGCTGCTGCAGGTGATGGACCACGGCACGCTGACCGACAACAACGGTCGGAAGGCGGATTTCCGTAACGTCATCATCATCATGACGACGAACGCGGGTGCCGAGTCGATGCAAAAGGGAACGATCGGTTTCACGTCGCGCCGCGAAACCGGTGACGAAATGGCCGATATCAAGCGGATGTTCACGCCCGAGTTCCGTAACCGCCTCGATTCGATCATCAGCTTCCGTTCACTCGATGAGGAGATCATCCTGCGCGTGGTCGACAAGTTCCTCATGCAGCTCGAGGATCAACTGCACGAGAAGAAGGTCGATGCCGTCTTCACCGATGCGTTGCGGCACCACCTCGCCAAGAACGGCTTCGACCCGTTGATGGGGGCTCGACCGATGCAGCGGCTGATCCAGGATACGATTCGCCGTGCGCTCGCCGACGAGTTGCTGTTCGGCAAGCTGCTGACCGGCGGGCGCGTCACGGTGGACGTGGGCGATGACGACAAGGTGCAGCTGACGTTCGATGAGAACGCTGCTCCGCGCAATCCGAACCCGGAAACGCTCGAGGTGGAGTAGGCGGCGCTTTAAGGCGAACGCGGGTGGCGCGTGCTGCGCCACCATAAGAGAAACGACGGAGAAACGGCGCTTCAATGTTGAAGCGCCGTTTTTTTTTTGTGCTCGACGCCCCCCGCGCTCGACGCCCCCCGCGCTTGGCGCTAAGGGCGTTGGGTGCCGCTCAGTGCTTGCCGGTGCTCCCGAACCCGCCTGCGCCGCGTTCGCTTTCGGCAAACTCGTCGACGATGTTGAATTGCGCCTGTACGACCGGCACGATCACAAGTTGCGCGAGCCGCTCCATTGGGTTGATCGTGAAGGCGGTCTGGCCGCGGTTCCAAGTCGAAATCATCAGCTCTCCCTGGTAGTCCGAATCGATAAGGCCCACCAAATTGCCGAGCACGATCCCGTGCTTGTGGCCGAGGCCCGAGCGCGGCAGGATTAGCGCCGCGAAGCCGGGGTCGCCCACGTGGATGGCGAGGCCTGTCGGCACGAGCGTCGTCTGGCCCGGCTCGATCGTCAGCGGCTTGTCGATGCAGGCCCGCAAGTCGAGGCCGGCACTGCCCGGTGTCGCGTAAGCGGGCAAATAGTCGCGCATGCGCGCATCGAGGATCTTCAGGTCAAGTTTCATGCGGTGCTTTATGCGGTGCAATTCGCGGAACGGAAAAACAAGGGAAAATGAACAATCACGAGGGTGACGTTCACGCTGCGGGCTTCGCTCGTCCGAGCTCGAACGCCGCTGCAAGCAACTCGTAGGAGCGCAATCGCGCTTTGTAGCTGCCGGCGACGGTGAGAACAATCAATTCGTCGGCATTGAACTGGCCTTGCAGTTCGATCAGACGCTCGGTCACGGTGTCCGGGGTGCCGACGATGCTGCGTGCCTTCTCGCGGTCAATGACAAGCCGCTCCCGTTCGCCGTACGACTGCGCGGCACCTTGCGCGAGCGAAGGAATCGGCAGGTTCAGTCCATAAGCCATCTGCAGACGGCGCAAGTCAACAGCCTTTTCCAGTGCTTGCGCTTCTTCTTCGGTGTCCGCGCAGATGGCGAAGACGGCGGCCGCCAGATAGGGTTTTGACTCGTGGCCGGGTTGAAACCGTTCGCGATAGGCAACGCCTAAGTGATGCCCAAAGTAGGCATTGATGAAGTGCGCAAACGCGAAGCGCAGGCCGAGTTGCGCTGCGAGTTGCCCCCCAAAATCGCTGGAGCCCAGCATCCATACCTGCGGTCGCGTGTCCACTTGGGGCTGGAGCACAACCCCGTATCCCGGCTGGTCCGGCAATGGCTTGCCATTGAGCAGCGCAACGAGCTCGGACACCTGCTTGGCGAACACGTCGCCGCGATTGTATGCGCCTGCTGCGACAGCCTGCGCCGTGCGCATATCGCCACCGGGCGCTCGGCCCACGCCCAAATCGACGCGGTTCGGAAACAGCGCCTCGAGCATCATGAACTGCTCTGCGACTTTGAAGGGGCTGTAGTACGGCAGCATCACGCCGCCCGACCCGATCCGAATGCGCTTGGTCATGCTGCCCAGCCGCGCCAGCATGACCTCGGGACACGGGTTGGCGACCGCAAGGAGTCCGTGATGCTCGGCACACCAGTAGCGCGTATAGCCGAGATCGTCGGCGAGCTGTGCGAGCTCGAGCGTGGCGGCGATCGCGTCGGCCACGGTATGCCCGTCGATGACGGGCGTTTGATCGAGTACCGAAAGTAGCGTCATAGTATTTTCGCGTGCGTGCGTGACTCCCGGCCTTGCCGGTTCATCGCGTCCTCATTGTTCCAGGCGGGAGCCCGTTTGCCGGCTTGCGGCGCGGAGCAGTCAGGAGATGAGGCTCGTGTCGGGTAGCCGGCGCGCGATCTCACGCACGAGTGTTGCCGCCAGCGTGTCCTTGTCCATTCGAGGCAGGCGCGTCAGCCCTTGCGCATCGAACAGCACGACCTCGTTGTCGTCACGGCCGAATGTCTTTGGCCCCAGATTGCCGATGAGTAGCGGCACCTGCTTGCGCGCGCGCTTTTCTGCGCCGTGCACGACGAGTTCGCCGCTCTCAGCCGCGAAGCCGACACAGTAGGGCGGATTAGTCAGGCGTGCCACCGTGGCGAGAATATCGGGGTTCTCGACGAAGGAAAGGCTTGGCACGCCGCCGTGCGCTGTCTTTTTGATCTTCTCTTCGCTCGCGCGATCGACGCGCCAATCTGCGACGGCCGCGACGGAGATGAAGACATCGCAGTCCTGCGCCCTTTGCACGACGGCATCGTACATTTGTAGCGCGGTTTCCACATCTTCTCGCGCGACACCCCAAGGCGTAGGCAAGCTGACCGGGCCCGCGATCAGCCGAACATCGGCCCCCGCCTGTTGTGCCGCGCGCGCCAGCGCGAAGCCCATTTTGCCGCTTGAGCGATTCGTGATGCCGCGAACGGGGTCGATCGGCTCGAAGGTCGGCCCGGCCGTGATGAGCACACATCGCCCAGACAAAACCTTCGGTTGAAAAAATGAGACGATCGCCTCGTAGGAGGCCTGCGGTTCGAGCATACGACCGTCGCCTGTCTCGCCGCACGCCTGCACACCGGAGTCCGGGCCGAGCACCAGCACCCCGTCGGCGCGCAACTGCGCGACGTTGCGCTGTGTGGCCGGATTCGTCCACATCTGCCGGTTCATCGCTGGCACGACGAGTAGCGGGCAGTCGCGCGCGAGGCATAGCGTCGAGAGCAGATCGTCCGCCATGCCATGCGCGAGCTTTGCAAGGAAGTCGGCTGAGGCGGGCGCGATGACGATGGCGTCCGCTTCGCGCGACAGGTCGATGTGCGCCATGTTGTTGTCGATGCGCCCATCCCACTGGCTCGTGTAGACGGGCCGGCCCGAGAGGGCTTGCATCGTGACGGGTGTGATGAACTGCGTCGCCGCCTCGGTCATCGCCACTTGCACCGTCGCACCGGCCTTGGTGAGAAGGCGCGTCAGCTCGGCGATCTTGTAGCAGGCGATGCCGCCCGTCATGCCGAGGACAAGGTGCTTGCCAGCGAGTTCTGCGATTGCCAACGTTGCCTCCAAAATGCTCGAGGAAGAACGGCGTCAGGCGCTTAGCGGGCGCCGCGAACGCGTCGCAGCTCGTCCAGCACCAGCAACGCTGCGCCGATCGTGATCGCGCTGTCTGCCAAATTGAACGCGGGCCAATGCCAGCCGCCCACGTGAAAGTCGAGAAAGTCGATCACGTGTCGGTGCACGAGCCGGTCAATGACATTGCCGAGCGCGCCCCCCATGATCAGCGACAGCGCGGTGCAAAAGAGCCGCTGATTACCGTGGCGCTTGAGCAGGTACACGATGACGAGCGCCGCGACGATGCCCAGGGCCGTAAACGCCCAGCGCTGCCAGCCGCCCGCTGCAGCCAGGAAGCTGAACGCCGCTCCCCGGTTGAAAATGAGCAGCAGATTGAAAAACGGGGCCAGCGGGTAGGGCGTCGCGTACTCAAGCACCCTCATGACCGCTATTTTCGTCAGCTGATCGAAGAGGATGACGACGAGCGCGATGCCAAGCCATGGCGCGACCGTGCCGCTTGCCTGTACCGATTGGGTCTTCGCCATTATGCCGCCCTCCGCGTTTCGCCGCTGCCGAACAGGTTGCTGAAGCATCGGCCGCACAGCGTCGGATGTTCAGGGTGCGAGCCCACATCGTCCCGGTAATGCCAGCAGCGCTCGCATTTCTGATACTTCGACGCGACGACCTCCACCCCCTCATCGGCGTCCGAATCGACCTTGACGAGGGTGGCCGAGGACGTGATCAAGACGAACTTCAAGTCGTCGCCGAGGCTTGCCAGCGCGTCATAGGCGGCACCCGTCGCACGCAGCTCTACCTCGGCTTGCAATGACGAGCCAATCCGGTTCGCAGCGCGCGCTTCCTCGAGCGCCTTCATGACATCGCTGCGCACGGCGCGCAAGAGCGCCCATTTCTCGCGCAGCGCGTCGCCTTCGGCAATATCGGGATAGGCGTGATACGTCTGCGTGAAGATCGTGTCGCTGCCCGGCTGGAATACGTGCCAGGCCTCCTCCGCCGTAAACGAGAGGAACGGCGCCATCACGCGCAAGAGGCCCTGCGTGATGTGATAAAGCGCCGTTTGCGCCGAGCGGCGCGCGATCGAATCGGGCGCGCTCGTGTAGAGGCGATCCTTCAGCACGTCGAGATAGAAGCCGCCCAGATCCTCGGAGCAATAGGTCAAGAGCTTCGCCACCACGGGGTGGAACTCGAAACGCTCGTAGTGAGAGAGGATGTCTTGCTGCAGCTGAGCCGAGAGCGCTACCGCATAACGATCGATCTCGAGCCACTCCGTGACCTCGCGCGCATCTTTTGCGAAGTCGAAGTCCGACAGATTCGCCAGCAAGAAGCGTAGTGTGTTGCGGATGCGGCGATAGCTTTCCGTCACGCGCTTCAGGATCTCCTCGGAGATCGAGAGTTCGCCCGAGTAGTCAGTCGAGGCGATCCAAAGGCGGATGATCTCCGCGCCGAGCCGGTTGGAGACGTCGTGCGGATCGATGCCGTTGCCGAGCGACTTGCTCATCTTGCGCCCTTCGCCATCGACGGTGAAGCCGTGCGTGAGCAGCGCGCGGTAGGGCGCCTGGCCGTCGAGCATCGACGCCGTCAAGAGCGACGAGTGGAACCAGCCGCGGTGCTGATCGGATCCTTCGAGGTACAGGTCGGCTGGGAAATGCGAGACCTCTTTGTGCGAGCCGCGCAGCACATGCCAGTGCGTCGTACCGGAATCGAACCAGACGTCGAGCGTGTCGCGATTCTTTTCGTACAGGTTCACGTCGTCGCCGAGGAGTTCGCGTGCGTCGAGCGTTTGCCACGCTTCGATGCCGCCTTCCTGTACGCGCTGGGCGACGGCTTCGAGCAGCTCCAGCGTGCGAGGATGCAGCTCGCCCGTTTCCTTGTGGACGAAGAACGCCATCGGGACGCCCCACTGGCGCTGGCGCGACAGTGTCCAGTCGGGGCGGTGCGCGATCATGTTGTGCAGCCGCTGCTTGCCCCAGGACGGGTAGAAGGCCGTCGCCTCGATGCCGGCCAGCGCTGTCTCGCGCAGCGTCGCCCCGCCGTCTTTCGGCACAACGTCCATGCCGGCGAACCATTGCGACGTTGCACGATAGATGATCGGCGTCTTGTGGCGCCAGCAATGCATGTAGCTGTGCGTGTAATTTTCGCTCGCGAGCAGCGAGCCGGCCGACTTCAGCGCTTCGACGACCTTCGGATTGGCCGCCCAGATCGAAAGCCCGCCGAAAAGCGGTAGCGATTCGATGTACCGGCCATCGCCCATGACAGGGTTGATGATGTCGGAGTCGGCCAGCCCGTGTGCCTTGCACGAGTCGAAATCCTCCACGCCGTAGGCCGGCGACGAGTGCACGATGCCCGTACCCGTCTCGGTCGTCACATAGTCGCCGAGATAGATGGGCGACGTGCGCTTGTAGCCGGGATGAGCTGAAGCGAGCGGATGCCAAAAGCGCAGATCGGCGAGCTTCTCACCCAGCGCCGTTGCCACGACTTCACCCTCGAGGCCGAACTGTGCGAGGCTCGCCTCGACGCGCTCCTCCGCGAGGATCAGCATGCCGCGCGGCGTGCGAACGAGCGCGTAGACGATTTCGGGGTGCACGTTCAGCGCCTGGTTCGCGGGAATGGTCCAGGGCGTCGTGGTCCAGATGACAATGCCGCCTTCCGCGTCGGGCAGCGCCGCGAGCCCGAATGCCTGCGCAACCTTTTCGGGCGCGGCGAACGGGAACAGCACGCTCACGGACGGGTCAGCGCGGTCTTTGTACTCGACTTCGGCCTCGGCGAGCGCGGAGCCGCAGTCGAAACACCAGTTCACGGGCTTCAGGCCACGATAGAGATAGCCCTTCTCGAGTATCCTCGCGAGCGCGCGGATTTCGGCCGCTTCGTTCCCGAAGTTCATCGTCTTGTACGGGTTGTCCCAATCGCCGAGTACACCGAGCCGCTTGAAACCAGCCTTTTGCTTTTCGATCTGCTCGGTCGCATAGGCGCGCGCCTTCTGCTGCACCTCGGCCGCCGGCAGCGACTTGCCGTATTGCTTTTCGATCTGGATCTCGATCGGCATGCCGTGGCAGTCCCAGCCGGGCACATAGGCGGCGTCGAAGCCGGCCATGTTGCGCGACTTGACGATGATGTCTTTCAGGATCTTGTTGACCGCATGGCCGAGGTGGATGTCGCCGTTCGCATAGGGCGGACCGTCGTGCAGGACGAAGCGCGGCCGACCGGCGCTCGCGGCGCGGATCTTCTCGTACACGCGCTTGTCTTCCCATTCTTTGACGCGTTGTGGCTCGCGCTTCGGGAGGTCGCCGCGCATCGGAAACGGCGTGTCCAGCAAATTGACCGGATATTTGGCCTGGGATTTCGAATCGGCTTTCTTGTCGCTCATGGTGAGATCGCTGGGAAACGGTTGGCGCCCGAGTTCCGGGCGCGCTCAATCGGTGTCGGTTGACGACGCGATGCCGGCCAAGTCGTACGCGGCCGGCGCGGCGCGAAGGGGCTGCGGCTAACGAATAATTCGGTCAGTGGCCGATGTCGAGAACCCGGTTGCACGGCTACCGGGGGCGGCTGGGGCTGCAGGCGCCGTGCCGGCCGTTGCAGCAACAGCCGTCAGAGCATCGCCCGCCGCGGCAAAGTAGGCCCGGGCGTTCGCGGCATCGCGGGCGATGGCCGCCGTCAGCGTTTCGAGGTCGGCGTACTTTTCCTCGTCCCGCAGCTTGTGCAAAAACTCGACGCGCACGAGTTTGCCATAGGCATCGCCGTGCCAGTCGAGCAAGTGGACTTCGAGCAGCACGCGGCCCGAATCGTCGACGGTCGGCCGCAGCCCGAGATTCGCAACGCCCGCAAGCGGTTGCGCTTCGATACCGTGCACCCGGACGATGAAGATGCCGCTGAGCGCGGGGCGCTTGTGCGCGATCGGCAAATTCAGTGTCGGGAAGCCGAGATCGCGGCCGAGCTTCAGGCCATGCACGACATGCCCGCTGATCGCGTAGTCGCGACCGAGCGCCTCGCGGGCGGCGCCGAGCTCGCCCGCGATGAGCAGTGCGCGTACGGCCGAGCTCGAGATGCGCGCGCCGCTTGCGTCGGCCACGGTCTGCATCTGCTCGACCTCGAAGCCGTAACGCTCGCCGGCCGCCTTGAGCGAAGTGAAGTCGCCGGCGCGCTTTGCGCCGTAGCGAAAATCGTCGCCGACGAGCACCCAGCGCGCGTGCAGGCCGCCGACAATGATCCGCTCGACGAATGCATCGGGAGACTGGCCCGCAAACGTGCGGTTGAAGTGCTCGACGACGACGCGGTCCACGCCGTTCATCCGCAGTGCTTCGAGCTTGTCGCGCAGCACCGCGATGCGCGGCGGCGCACCGGCCGGATCGAAGAACTCGCGTGGATGCGGCTCGAAAGTCATGACACACGCAGGCAGTCCGCGCTCACGCGCGGCTTCGCGCACGCGCGCGAGCAAAGCCTGGTGGCCGCGGTGGACACCGTCGAAGTTGCCGATCGTCAGCGCGCAGGGCGCGCGGCTCTCGGCGTTGGGAAGACCGCGGAAGACTCTCACGATAGCCGTTGGGATGGGCGGGCAGGGACGATTCCCCGACGCCGCGAAGCCAAAGATCGATATGCGCTGTGAAGCGCTGCAAAGCACGAGATTATAAACGTTCGGACGCCGAGCGGCTCGGGCGCGACCGATGCCTCGAAATGTTGCAATGCCCCAATGATAAAATCACCGGATGAAGAATATCGTTATTTTGATTTCCGGGCGCGGCAGCAACATGCAGGCGATCGTGGATGCGTGTGCGCGCGAAGCTTGGCCGGCGCGTGTCGCGGCCGTCGTCGCGAGCCGCCCCGATGCGCCGGGGCTTGCCGTGGCGGCATCCGCAGGCATCGCAACGGCCGCTGTGGACTACCGCGATTTTGCCGAGCGTGAAGCCTTCGATGCGGCGCTCGCGGCCGTCGTCGATCGTTACCAGCCCGATGTTGTGGTGTTGGCCGGTTTCATGCGCGTGCTGACGACGGCGTTCGTCGAGCGGTACGCGGGGCGGATGCTGAACATTCATCCGTCGCTGCTGCCGAGCTTTCCGGGCCTCAAGACGCATCAGCGTGCCTTGGAAGCCGGTGTCGCCGTGCACGGCGCCACCGTTCATTTCGTCACGCCGCGCCTCGATTACGGTCCCATCGTCATTCAGGCCGCGGTGCCCGTGCTCGCCGGCGACGACGAGAAGCGGCTTGCCGCGCGCGTGCTCGCATCCGAGCACGTCATCTATCCGCGCGCCGTGCGCTGGTTCGTCGAGGAGCGCCTCGCGCTCGACGGTACGCGTGTGCAGGTGACGCCGAACGAGCCGCAATGGATGTTTAACGATGTGTCCGGAGAAGCAGCATGACCAACCGACCCCAGCCTCACCGCAGCGCGAAGCCGCGACAGAATCGAGAGCCGCGACAAAATCGAGAGCCGCGCCGCGAGCAGGGCCTGCACGGCTTTCTGGTCGGCCAGACGGAAGTGCTCCTCGCCGAAATCTTGAAGTTCGCCGGCCCGGCCGACGCGACGACGAGCCGTTTTTTCCGTGCTCACCCGAAGCTCGGCCACAGCGAGCGCGGCGTCATTGCAGAGGCCGTCTTCGCGGTGCTGCGCCGCCGGATGGAATTCGCGCATCTGGCCGAAAGCGGCACCGGCAGCCCGGCGCGCCGTCTTGCACTGCTCGGTCTCATGCAGACAGCCGGCCGTTCGGCCGTCTCGCGGTTCGTCTCGGCGGATGAGCAAGCGTGGCTCGAGCACGTCGCCAAGATCGATCCGGCCAACCTGCCGCTGCGCGTCCGCCTGAATCTGCCAGACTGGATTGTCGAGGCGCTGTCGGCGCGTTTCGCGGGCGAGGAGTTGGCGCAGCTCGCGGCCGCGCTCAACTACCCGGCGCCGCTCGATTTGCGTGTGAATGCGCTCAAGGCGAGTCGCGAACAGGCTCTCGATGCGTTGGGGGCTGCGAGCATCGACGCTGGCGCGACCCCGTTCGCGCCGCTTGGCGTTCGTGTGGCCGGCAAGCCTGCGCTCACGAAGCTCAAAGTCTTCGAGGATGGCTGGGTGGAAGTGCAGGACGAGGGCAGTCAGCTGCTGTGCTCGCTCGTGGCACCGCGGCGAGGCGAGATGGTGGTCGATTTCTGCGCGGGCGCGGGCGGCAAAGCACTCGCGCTCGGCGCGGCGATGCGCTCGACGGGGCGGCTCTACGCGTTCGATGTGTCCGAGCGCCGTCTGGCGAAGCTCAAGCCGAGGCTTGCACGCAGCGGTTTGTCGAATGTGCATCCGGTGCTGATCGACAGCGAGCACGACATCAAGATCAAGCGATTGACCGGCAAGATCGACCGTGTACTCGTCGATGCGCCCTGTAGCGGGCTCGGCACGCTGCGCCGCAATCCCGACTTGAAGTGGCGAGAGAACGCGGCCGCGGTGACCGAGCTCACGAGCAAGCAGGCTTCGATACTCGCCGCCGCTGCGCGCCTCGTCAAACCGGGCGGCCGGCTCGTCTATGCGACGTGCAGCGTGCTCGAGGCGGAAAACGAGGCCATTGTCGCGGCGTTCCTGGCAGAGCACACCGAGTTTGTGCTCGTGCCGGCCGGCAAGGTGCTGGCCGAGCAGCGCATCGAGCTCGAAATGGGGGATTACCTGTCGCTCTGGCCTCATCGCCACGCCACGGACGGGTTCTTCGCCGCCGTGCTCGAGCGCCGGGCTTAATCGGCGGCGCTCCAAGCGGGCGGCATCTGTCGCGGAATCTTCGCGGCGTGCCGCCCACCCTTGCTGCCGTTATCTCGTCGAGACGATGAACCAGAACCACATCCTTTCCCATATGCTGACGGGCATCGTCCGCGATTTCGGCCAACCCGTCATGATCTGGCAGGCCGGCACGCTGATCGCGGTGCTGGTTGTCGCATGGCTCGTCGCGCGCTTCTTGCGCGGCCGGCTCGAAGTGCATCGCCGCGCGCGTCACGAGGCGCTGCGCTTCAGTGCGGAAAGCTTGGACAAAGCGCTGTTTCCGTTGCTCGGCAGCGCGCTGGTCTGGTTCGCGCAGGCGCTGCTCGACGATTACATGTCGACGTCGCTGCTCGATCTCGCGCTCGTGCCGCTTTTCGGCATTGCGCTCATCTACGTTGTCTTCTACATCGCTCGGCGCGTATTCAGCAGCGGCGGGCGCGACCATGCGGGGCTTTTCGTCGCTGAGAAGATTGTGACGGTGCTCGTCTGGATCGGTATGGCGATGACGGTGCTCGGCATACAGGACCAAGTGTTGCGCTGGATGGCGTCGGTGCGCTTTCGCGTCGCCAACGAGCGCATGACGCTGCTTTCGCTTTCGACCGGCTTGCTGTGGGTCTGCGTGACGATGATCGTCGCGATGTGGCTCGGTTCGCTGTTTGAGGAGCGCGTGATGCGCTCGCGCTCGATCGACGCCAATCTCAAGGTCGTGCTTGCGCGCGTCGGGCGTGCGCTGCTCATGCTCGCGGCCGTGCTGATCAGTTTTTCGCTTGTCGGCATCGACATCACTGTGTTGGGCGTGTTCGGCGGCGCGCTCGGCGTGGGGCTCGGCTTCGGCTTGCAGAAAATTGCGAGCAACTACGTCTCGGGGTTCATCATTCTCATCGACCGTTCGATCAGGATCGGCGATTCGATCAACGTCGGCGGGCTGCAGGGTGTAGTGACGGAGATCCGTACACGCTTTACGACCGTGCGTGGCCTGGACGGCATCGAGACGCTGATCCCCAACGAGAAACTGATGACCGACGTGGTCCAGAACCATTCGTCGTATCTGACGCGCGGCTATGCCAAGGCGGCGGTGCAGATTTCGTACGACTCCGACGTCGATCGCGCGATGGCGTTGCTCGCACAAGCGGCACAGGGTGTCGAGCGCATACTCGATGATCCGGCGCCGACACCGTACCTCGTCTCGTTCGGCGCCGATGGCATCGATCTTGAACTTGGATTCTGGATCGAGAACGCCGCAAAGGGCACGGCTGCCGTGCGTTCATCCGTGAATCGCAATATTTGGCGTCTCTTCAACGAGCACGGCATCGCCATTCCTTATCCCACGCGCGACGTGCGCATCATCGGCGAGATGCCGGGACCACGCGCGGTGGCCGATTCCAGCGTGGGCGCTTTTATGGACGCGGAGGTGGGCGATGTTGTAAAACTCGATGGCCACCTCTTGAGCGATCCAGGGTAGCGTCTTGCGTTGCGCATGCATGAGGTGTGCTTCCGACTTTTCGTGGGGAACCGCTGCGGCGAAGGCGAAGCTAGGTAGCCGAGGCTGCACTGCATCGAATTGCCGCAGCAGGCGTCGCACCGATATGTGCGACATTCCTCTTTTGTTACAAACGATTGCTGGGTGTTGCAGTACAATCCGTTCCAGTCCATCAATCTCTTTCGATTTGCTGACGGTGTGCCGCCGGATAGCGTTTGTGCCGCGCTCATCGCTTCACGGGTAAATGCCTTGTTGAATTCCCTCCTCGACTTCCTCGCACACGGCTTCCTCCGCTTCTCTTGGTGGCAGATTCTGCTGTTCGTGCTCGCTGTCACGCATGTCACCATCGTCGGCGTGACCGTCTATTTGCACCGATGCCAGGCGCACCGCGCGCTTGAGCTGCATCCGATCGCCAGCCATTTCTTCCGCTTTTGGCTCTGGATGTCGACCGGCATGCTGACGGGCCAATGGGCCTCCATCCACCGCAAGCATCATGCGAAATGCGAAACGGAGGAGGATCCTCACAGCCCGCAGACGCGCGGTATCTGGAAGGTGCTGCTCGAGGGCGCGGAGCTTTATCGGGCAGAGGCCAAGAATGAGGAAACGATGCGCCGCTTTGGCCACGGCACGCCGAACGACTGGATCGAGCGCAATCTTTATTCGAAATACCCGATCCTCGGCATCAGCCTGATGATGGTTATCGATGTCGCACTGTTCGGTCTCGTCGGGCTGACGGTCTGGGCCGTGCAAATGGTTTGGATTCCGTTCTGGGCGGCGGGCGTCGTCAACGGCCTGGGACATTTCTGGGGCTACCGCAACTTCGATTCGGAAGATGCGAGCACGAATCTTTTCCCGATCGGCATCCTGATCGGCGGGGAAGAGTTGCATAACAACCATCACACTTACGCGACCTCGGCCAAGCTGTCGAACAAATGGTACGAGTTCGATATCGGCTGGCTCTACATTCGCTTGATGTCCATGTGCGGCTTGGCGAAGGTGAAGAAAGTCGCGCCTATGCCGCGCATCGCTGAGCGCAAAGTCGTCCTTGATCAGGATACGTTGCAGGCGGTGCTGGCGAACCGCTACGAGGTGATGGCCCGGTATGCGAAGACGGTCAAGCGGGCGTATCGCCAGGAGCTCGCACGGGTAAAGGAGATCGGTGCGCGCGAGCGTTATACGCTGATGAAGAGCGCGAGCACGTGGTTCCATAAGGATGAAGCGGGTCTGGATGAACCGCAGCGGCGCCAGCTCCCTGAGATCTTTGCAAATAATCAAACGTTGCGCACGTTCATCGAACTGCGTAAGGACCTCTCGGCGATCTGGGAGCGTTCGAACGCGTCGCGCGACCAGTTGCTGATCCAGCTCCAGGACTGGTGCCACCGCGCGGAGCAAAGTGGAATTAAGGCGCTGCAAGAGTTTGCGCTGCGCTTGCGCTGCTACGCCTGACACGAAATCTATTACAATTTCGAGACGTCACAGAACACCCCGCTCTGGCGGGGTGTTGCTTTTTGTGCGCATGAAAAATGTGCGGGGGCCGGTGGCATTGCTCGGCATTGATGGACGTCATTGACCACATCCGGCGTCCCCGGCAACGCTTGAGGAGAGGATGATGGCTGCGACGATCAAGACCGTCGAGTTTGACAAGCCGATAGTTTCCAGCGCGGCTGGTCCGGCATGCGGTGTCGGCCAAGCTTGGGCCAAGGTGCCGGCAATAACGTCGCCGGAGGAACGCAAGGCGCTGAAGGCGCGTATCCGGGCGTTGCTCGAGCGCGAAAAGGCGGTGCTGGTCGCTCACTATTATGTGGATCCGGAACTGCAGGAGCTCGCCGACGAGACGGGCGGCTGCGTGGCGGATTCGCTTGAAATGGCGCGGTTCGGGCGCGATCACGATGCACGCACGCTTGTCGTTGCCGGGGTGCGCTTCATGGGCGAGACGGCAAAGATTCTGAGCCCTAACAAGCGCATTTTGATGCCCGATCTCGATGCGACTTGCTCGCTCGACCTCGGTTGCCCGGCCGACGAGTTCTCGGCGTTTTGCGACGCTCACCCCGATCGCACCGTGGTTGTCTATGCCAATACGAGTGCAGCGGTGAAGGCCCGTGCGGATTGGATGGTCACCTCCTCGATCGGGCTCGACATCGTGACCCACCTGCATGCGCGCGGCGAAAAAATCCTTTGGGCGCCGGATCGCCATCTGGGCAGCTACATCCAGAAGCAGACGGGCGCCGATATGCTGTTGTGGCAGGGCTCGTGCCTTGTCCACGACGAGTTCAAGGGCGTCGAGCTCGACTTGCTGCGTGCCGAGTACCCGAACGCAAAAGTGCTCGTGCACCCGGAGTCGCCGGCGAGTGTAGTCGCCCAAGCTGACGTCGTCGGATCGACGTCACAGCTCATCGAGGCGGCCAAGCAGTCCGACGCGACGCACTTCATCGTCGCGACCGACCTCGGCATTCTCTACAAGATGCGACTGGCGGCGCCCGGCAAGACATTCATCGAAGCGCCGACGGCTGGCAACAGTGCGACCTGCAAGAGCTGTGCGCATTGTCCATGGATGGCCATGAACGGCCTTGCCAACCTGGCCGACGTCATCGAGCGTGGTCACAACGAGATTTTCGTCGATCCGGCAATCGGCGAACGGGCGCGCGTACCGATCGATCGGATGCTGGCCTTTGCCGCGCAGCGCAAGCAGCGCGTGCAGGCAAGCGGTGATTTTGCGCGTGATACGGCACTCTTTGCCAACGTCGGTCCGGCTTGACGAGACTTTGGACGATCGGAGAACTTCAACGATGGGGCGACAGCAGACGCTTCGTGGTGGCGACGCGGTTTCGCCGCTTTATAACGAGATTCATGCGCAGTATGGCGTGGCGTTTGACACCGCGCTGGCGCGCAATGTGGCCGACGCGCTTCATGAGGATGTCGGCAGCGGCGACGTCACTGGGCGCCTTGTACCAGCCGATGCGGTGCGCGAGGCACGCGTTATCGTTCGTGAAGAGGCAGTCCTTTGCGGCGTGCCTTGGTTTGCGGCGGTCATGCGTCAGCTCGATCCGTCGATCGAGCTCGACTGGCATTACCGCGAGGGCGATTGGATGGCCGCCGATTCGCTGGTTTGCGCGCTACGTGGTCCGGCGCGGGCTCTGCTGACAGCGGAGCGCAATGCACTCAATTTTCTGCAGCTGCTCTCGGGTGTGGCAACAGCCACGCGTCGCTACGTCGACGTAATTGGCGGAACGCGCGCCCAGATTCTCGATACGCGCAAGACGCTGCCGGGTCTGCGATTGGCGCAAAAGTACGCAGTGCGTGTGGGCGGTGGTGCCAACCAGCGGCTTGCGCTCTATGATGGCATTCTCATCAAGGAGAACCATATCGTCGCAGCCGGCGGTGTGGGGGCGGCGCTTCATGCCGCGCACGAATTGCAGGCGGGTGTCTCTGTGCAGATCGAGGTGGAAACGCTGGAGCAGCTCGAGTCGGCGCTCGAGCATGGTGCCCGATCGATCCTCCTCGATAACTTTTCGTTTGCCGCGATGCGCGACGCTGTGGAGTTGACTGCCGGGCGCGCAACGCTCGAAGTTTCGGGCGGCGTTAACTTCGACACCGTGCGAACGATCGCGGAAACAGGTGTAGACCGCATCTCCATCGGCGCACTGACGAAGGACGTACGCGCGACGGACTACTCGATGCGGCTCGTTTAACGCCCTCCGTCTGTTCCCATCGCTACGGCCGGCGCAGCCGGCCGAGGGTGCGTTCAAATTAACCGGTTGCGCGTGTGTTCAGGCGAGAGCACTGTCGACAGCGCTTTCGGCAATGCTGCAGGCCAGTCACGCGAGAAATGCAGGCCGCGGCTTTCGCGTCGAGACAGGGCGCTGTCGACGATAAGCTTGGCCACATCGACCAAATTGCGCAACTCGAGCAAATCGCGGCTCACCTTGAAATTGGCGTAGTACTCGTGAATCTCGTCGCTGAGCAGGGCGATCCGATGCTGCGCCCGCGCGAGCCGCTTATCGGTGCGCACGATGCCGACGTAGTTCCACATGAGTCGCCGTAGTTCATCCCAGTTATGCGCGACGACGACCTCTTCATCGGGATCGGACACGCGGCTCTCATCCCAGTCCGGCAGCGGGGTATGCTGAGCGGCGCCAAAGCCCTCGCTCTCAATGGCCGCTGACGTCGAGCGCCCGATGACGAGACACTCGAGCAGCGAGTTGCTGGCGAGCCGATTTGCTCCGTGCAGCCCCGTGCTGGCAGTTTCTCCCACGGCATAGAGCCCGGCCAAATCGGTACGGCCGGCCAGATCGGTGACTACGCCACCACACGTGTAATGCGCAGCCGGCACGACTGGAATCGGATCTTTCGTGATGTCGATGCCGAATTCGAGGCAGCGCGCCAGAATCGTCGGAAAGTGCTCGTGTAAGAAGGCGGCCGGCTGGTGGCTGATGTCGAGATAAACGCAGTCGATACCGCGCTTTTTGATTTCAAAGTCGATCGCACGCGCCACGATGTCGCGCGGCGCGAGCTCCGCTCGCTCGTCGTGCGCCGGCATGAAGCGGGTGCCGTCGGGCAACACAAGTCGGCCGCCTTCGCCGCGCACGGCTTCCGAAATGAGGAACGATTTTGCGTAAGGATGAAAAAGGCAAGTCGGGTGGAACTGGATGAACTCCATATTCGACACGCGACACCCGGCGCGCCAGGCCATGGCGATGCCGTCGCCGGTGGCCGTATCGGGATTTGTCGTATAGAGATAGACCTTGCCGGCGCCACCCGTCGCGAGCACGATGTGCTGGGCTTGCAGTGTGATCGTCCGCCCGCTGGCGAGGTCAAGCGCATAGAGCCCGTGACAACGACGGCCGGGAAGCCCGAGGCGCTCTGATGTGATCAGGTCGATCGCATAGTGATTTTCGAGCAGTGTAATGTTGGGATGTCGGCGCACGCGCTCGGATAGCGTCTCGACGACGGCGTGCCCGGTCGCGTCGGCCGCATGGATGATGCGCCGATGGCTGTGGCCGCCCTCGCGTGTCAGATGAAACCCGAGCTCGGCAGCTTCATCCCGCGTGAAGGGCACGCCTTGGTCGATCAGCCAGTCGATGGCCGAGCGGCCGCCTTCAACGATGAAACGCGTGGCGGCTTGGTCGCAAAGCCCGGCGCCCGCGACCAACGTATCGCCAACGTGGTTATCGATGCTATCCGCGGAATCCAGCACCGCAGCGATGCCGCCTTGAGCCCGGTCACTTGCGCCTTCGGTCATCGATTGCTTGGCGAGCACTGCGACGCGCCGTTTCTCGGCAAGGTTCAATGCGACCGTCAAACCCGCGAGCCCGCTGCCCACGATTACCACGTCGAAATTCATGTGTTTGTTCCTTTGCACCTTTGCGTCCTATCGAGGCCGGCTGGTCCCGCTGGCCGTACGACGATGCGATGTCGGTTTTTGTATCTGGATGGGTATGAGGTGCCTCACGCGCATCGTAATTCGCACACGCAGCAATGCAAGCGGGTGCGCCAAGCCGAAAAGCATACCTCGGTCGGCGTAACAAGGGGAGGAGCAAAGAGGGGTGGAACGAAGGCGTAAGAACGACGAAAGAACAACGAAGGAGGAGCAACAAAAAGGAGCAATAATGAGGGACCAACAAAAAGCCCCGCCAAGGCGGGGCTTTTTGCTGTCTTTGTCGTTCAGGCTCGTCGGAGACCGATCACTTGATCTTGGTTTCCTTGTACGCCACATGCTTGCGGACGACGGGATCGAACTTCATGATCTCCATCTTTTCCGGCATGTTGCGCTTGTTCTTCGTTGTCGTATAGAAGTGACCCGTGCCTGCGGTCGATTCGAGCTTGATCTTGTCGCGTGCGCCTTTCGCCATGATTTACTCCTTAGACTTCGCCGCGTGCGCGCAGATCGGCCAGCACGACGTCAATGCCGTTCTTATCGATGAGACGCAGGCCCGCGTTGGAAACGCGCAGGCGCACCCAACGGTTTTCGCTCTCCACCCAGAAACGGCGGTTTTGCAGGTTCGGCAGAAAGCGCCGCTTCGTCTTGTTGTTTGCGTGGGAAACGTTGTTGCCGCTCATCGGCGCTTTCCCAGTTACTTGGCATACGCGTGCCATATGAGAGCACTCCTAAAACGCTTAAAATTCGGTTCAAGCCTGGGGTCGCCAGATTCGCCTCTGCTAGAGCAGATCCGGCCGGATCGTGACCGGCTGTTATCCCGGCTGTCCGGCTCCGCTGTCTGGCTCTTTCGGCCCCTCTCTTTTGGCCCCTTTGCCTTCGTTCGCCTTCGGTAAAGTTATCCCAAGCTCGCGCCAGCCGTTAAGCTGCCGCCTTGCAGTGTGAATAACCCAACTCGAACGCCAAGGCGCCCGACTTTGGAACGGGGTTGGAAAAGAGGCAGAAGAGCGAGTGTAGCAGAAAAAGAGCCGCAAAATCAAACGATATTTGCCCTTTGCGGCGGCTGCGGCGTCTTTCGTGTGCTCATCGAGCGGCGCACGCGGTAGCTGCCGGGACGATCAGGCCGATCGGACGCTGGTCCGGCCACCGCCCGGGCTTATCGCCATTGCCAGCCAGAGAGCGGGCCGAAACGTTATAGCCAGCCCTCGTTGGCGAACGAGAAAACTGCGCTCCGCCCGACGACGAGATGATCGACGAGCCGTACATCGATGAGCGCGAGCGTGTCCTTCAGCACACGCGTGAGTTGGCGGTCACTCGCGCTCGGTGTGGCGGCGCCTGAGGGGTGATTATGCGCGACGATGAGGGCGGCTGCGTTCGTTGCGAGGGCGCGGCGCACAATCTCGCGCGGGTAGACGGCCATGCGCGTGATGGTGCCGCGCGAGCTTTCCTCACTGTCTATGAGGCGGTGCCGCGCGTCGAGAAAGAGGCACAGGAACACTTCATAGGGGCGCGAGCCGATCAAAAGCCGCACGTAGGCTTCCACCGCAGCGCTCGAATCGACCAAGGGCCGCTCGCGCGCTTGCTCCGCGAGGGCGCGTCGAGCCATCTCGACCACGGCCAGGAGCACCGCTGTTTTCGCCGGACCAATGCCGCGCAGCCCCTTGAAATCGGCCGGCGTTGCATCGAGCATCGCGCGCAGCGAGCCAAAGCGCGCGAGCAGCGAGTGCGCGAGCTCGAAGACGTTTTGGCCCGGCAATCCACACCCGAGGAAAAGGGCGATGAGCTCGGTATCCGAAAGGGTGCCCGGGCCTGTTTCGAGCAGCCGTTCACGTGGCATGTCACGCGAATGGCGCTCGCGCATCGCCCCCGGCCGCCCCGTGGCTGCGGGGACTGGCGTGGCGTTTGCGGTGTCGGAACGGGGCTGCATGTCGATGTACTCCATCCTCTTCTTTATGGGCGGCACGTATGAAAGAGAAGCGCGCTGTGCCGCCAGCTGTTGCCATCCCCGCTCTTGCTCGTCCAGTGGCTTACAATACGGACTTCTTTGCACCGGAGCTGGCCGCCCGATGCCGCCGGCTCCAAGCACGGCATAGCAGCGGCGCGTTCGTTGCGCCCCGACCAGATGAGTTACGCCATGAGCATCATCGATATTTCCGAAGTGAAACCGGGCTCGCACGTCACCCTCCATTACCGGCTGTCGCTTGCCGATGGCGCGGACGTCGTCAATACATTCGGCAACAAGCCCGCTACACTGCTCATAGGCGCTGGACAACTCGCGCCGCCGCTCGAAGACATTCTCCTCGGGCTCAAGACGGGCCACCATTCGACCTATCGGCTAGATGAGGGGCAAGCCTTCGGTGATCGCAACCCGGATCTCGTCCAGCGGATTTCGCTGGCTGCGTTGCGCGCGAACGGCATGGTCGACGACGATTTCACCCCGGGCGAGGCGATCGAGTTCAATGCGCCAGAAGGCGGCCGGTACGCGGGCGTGCTCAAAGAGATCAGCGAGACATCCGCACTTTTCGACTTTAATCATCCGCTCGCCGGCCAGGCGTTGTTATTTGAAGTCAAAATCATCGGGATTCTCTAAGACATGAGCTTCACGGATACCCCCATCGCCGCCGAGCAAAGAGAGGTGCTGCTTGCCCAGCCGCGCGGCTTCTGTGCGGGCGTCGATCGCGCGATCGAGATTGTCGAGCGCGCGATCAAGCTTTTCGGCGCCCCCATCTACGTCCGTCACGAGATCGTTCACAACGCCTACGTGGTGGCCGATCTGCGCAAGAAGGGCGCCGTGTTCGTCGAGGTGCTGGATGAAGTCCCCTCTGGCAGCACGATCATCTTCAGCGCCCACGGCGTCTCCAAAGACGTTCGGGAAGAGGCCGAGTCACGCGGTCTTCGCGTCTATGACGCCACCTGCCCGCTCGTGACGAAGGTGCATATGGAAGTGGCAAAGATGCGCCAGGAGGGCCTCGACATCATCATGATCGGGCACCGTGGGCATCCCGAGGTGGAAGGGACGATGGGGCAGTGCGGTGAAGGCATGTATCTCGTCGAGAGCATCGAGGACGTGAATGCGCTCGAGCTCGGCAATCCGCACCGCATCGCCTTCGTCACCCAAACGACGCTTTCCGTCGACGACGCATCGGAGATCATCGCGGCCCTCAAACGCCGCTTCCCTGGAATCCGGGAGCCCAAGAAGCAGGACATCTGCTACGCGACGCAGAACCGCCAGGACGCCGTCAAGTTCATGGCGCCGCAGTGCGACGTCGTCATCGTCGTCGGTAGTCCCAACAGCTCTAATTCCAACCGGCTGCGCGAAGTGGCCCAAAAGCGCGGCGTGCCGGCATACATGGTCGATTCGCCTGACCAGATCGATCCCGTCTGGATCGAAGGCAAACGGCGCATCGGCGTGACGGCCGGGGCGTCGGCGCCCGAAGTGCTTGCGCAAGCCGTGATCGGCCGCCTGCGGGAGCTCGGAGTGCACAGCGTTCGTGCCCTCGAGGGAATCGAGGAGAGCATCGCATTCCCATTGCCGCGCGGCTTGACGCTTCCTGAACACGAGTAACGAGGGGTACGCCGCATCCGCGGCCAAGATCGTAAAGCGCGCGCTGAATGCGCGCTTTTTTTTTTGTTCGGTGCGCCCATCAGTGTGGGTTGTACGCGAGTGGTATTCAGAAAAAGAAAACGGTTGCAACTCAGTTGCAATGTATGCGATTTAATTAGCTCAAAAATAGGTTGCAATGCAGGAAAACCCTGTTGGTTTCCTTTTTTGGCATACAGGTAATTGGAGTTACAATTCGCCCGTTCTGAAGGTTCCGAGGCCTTCTGGAACATTTGTTCAAGAGGCGCAGGAGACCGAGTTAATGCACGTCCAGTTTCCCTACGTCGCGACCGGCAGTACTAGCCGCGGTAAGGCGGGCATCGGCTATGCGGCATGTGCTGCGTGGCCCCAAAATGACGCGACGGTGACAAGTAGTCACGCCGCGCAAACGGTGTCGATTTTTGCGCCTTTCATTGAGGAAAACACGAATCGGGTTTTCCCGGGATTCGGCCTTTGCGTGCATTCGAAGCCCCCTCGGGTGGGCGTTGCAGTTGCCTTCCACCTTCTTCAGCCGCCCGGAAGTTCGCGCGTTATTCCTTGCGTTGAGGCAATTGCTTGGAATGCGTGGTCTGCCGTGCAGTCACTCCTCCGATCCGCAGAAAACATCGTTGCAGGTGGTCGTGCGCGTGTCGGCAGAGCCGTCGGTGTCCTGCTCGATACACGGCGGCGTGGGTTTTTCGGGTGGGCGGCTTCCACAAGGTCTGGGCAGCGTGAGAAAAAAAATCTCGTGAAACATGGCAATGCATGCGTGCGCAAGCCGGCGTTGCTCCGCTTTGCCGCATTCCATTCGGAACGGGACGGGCGAGGCGATGCCGTTTTGCTTAATGGCGTCAACGGCATCACACGTGCAGTTCTCGGCGTGGTGACGTCGTAGCGTGAAAGGGGCAACTTGACGGCACCAAATTTCGCGGTGCCGTTTTTGCATCCACCCTATTGGGCTGGCAGTCGGATTACGGCTCCTTGTCGAGTATGGGGCGGTGAACGTTACCGGTTTTTTGTCAGTACCCGCAGCACCACGGGTTTCGCCGGCCTTCCGCTTTACGGTGGTGGGCGCAAGTCGAACATTCCGTAACTCGGGTTAAGGAGCATTAAATGGATATCTTCATCCAGCAGATCATCAACGGTCTGGTGCTGGGCAGCGTCTATGCCATCATCGCACTCGGCTATACCATGGTGTACGGGATCCTCGGGATCATCAACTTCGCACACGGCGATGTGCTGATGATCGGGGCAATGGTCGCGCTATCGGCCATCACGGTGCTGCAAAACCATTTCCCCGGTCTCGGCAGCGTGCCCACGCTCGTGATCGGGCTTGCAATTGCCGCTGTCGTCTGCTCGATCGTCGGCTATACCATCGAG
>NZ_DATJJF010000042.1:0-53405 GCF_035492435.1 Trinickia sp. | reverse complement strand
ACCGTGCTGCCGTTGATCAAGCTGCGGGAGCAAATCTTGCAGTCGCCGGCGCCGGTAGCCAGCGCGGTAGTCAAAGCCGCAGCATAAAGCGCATTCCCCCAAAAAGCGCGTCTTTAACGATGGCCGCCGTTGTGCGGCCATCGCACTGATTTCTCTCGACGGCGAGTGTGTCGCTCGCGGCGCTCAGCCGCGCATGTTCCGCCGCTGCATCCCCCCATTTCGCGGACTTGCATAGAGCGCTGCCGATCCTGGCTGCGCAGGTCCATTCCCGTCCCCTTCAACTGGCGTGAGCCAAATTGTCGCTGCCATTGCGTCACCAATGGGCCGAAATGTCGCGCCCATTGCGTCGCTGCCGGCGGTATTCTGTATTTCACCTGATGCACTTGATCCTTCCCTTTATGCATGGCGGGGTCAATCGTCGTGGCTAAACCGCACTTCCTGTAATGATTTCCGTGAAATATCACATACAGTATATTGACGTTTACCGCGACGCAGCATAACATGGTGGTTATGCAAGCGATTGGTAATTTTTGAGGGAGGAATAATGGAACTCGATACTTTGGCCTGGATGAGTATTGCCGCCGTTGGGCTCGGTGCCTTCGTGACTTACACGGTAGGCAAGTGCATTTCCGCACCGTTGGCTGATATGGCCGCCAAACACGGCCGCTTCGCCGGCCTCGGTGAAACGAAGGCACAGCGTCCGGCTTCGGGCTTGGGCCAAGGGCACTCCGGACGCGAGGTCATGCATGTCGCCAGGATTGCTCACTAATAGTAACGCGGCGTTCTCGTCAGAAAAGAACGGGGCGCCTACATCGGGCAGAAGCGGCGTGGCGTCATCGCTCGCGCTGTCGCTCGAATCGATCGGGGGTAGTGCGAGTCTTCGCGATCGCGCCTATGCGGCGTTGCGCAAAGCCGTCGCCGATGCCGATATTTATTCCACGCGGGAACCCGTGCGTCTCGACGAGCGCATGCTCAGTGAAACGTTGGGCGTGAGCCGAACGCCGATTCGCGAAGCGATGACGCTACTCGAGCAGGAGGGGTTTTTGCGCACCGTGCCGCGCCGCGGCATCTACATCGTGCGCAAAAGCAAGCGCGAGATCGTCGAAATGATCCAGATGTGGGCGGCGCTCGAGAGCATGGCGGCGCGGCTAGCCACGCTGCATGCGACTGACGCGGAGATCGCGCAGTTGCGGCATATGTTCGACAACTTCCGCGATACCACGCCGGCCGAGCACATCGCCGAGTATTCCGACGCGAACATTGCGTTTCATCAGGCGATCGTCGATCTGTCGAAATCCAAGGTGATCCGCGACACGATCAAGAACATCTTTGTGCACGTGCGTGCGATCCGTCGGTTGACGATATCGCAGAGCGACCGAGCCGCGCGCTCGATCGTCGATCATCTGCGTATCGTCGAAGCGCTCGAGGCGCGCGATACCGAGCTTGCAGAGCGGCTCGTGCGTCAGCACTCGCTCGATTTGGCGGCGCACGTCGAGGCGAGCTGCGACTTTCTCGATTGACGGGAACAGCACGCCATCGGCGGGCGAATCGGTGGCCAAAACGTGCAGCGCTCAAGCCCGCACGGCCGTCAACGTGTTGATCTGCGTGATTTTCTCGATCAGCCCCGCACCGTCGTCGATCAGAAACTGCTTGAATGCCTCGGCGACGGGCGGGAGCCGCTTGTTCTTCCGATGCACAACGTACCAGTTGAGCATGACAGGGAAGCCTTCGACATCGAGCACGACGAGATGTCCGAGCTGCAGCTCAAGGCTGATCGTATGGGCAGACAGAAAAGCGATGCCCATGCCGGCAATGACCGCCTGCTTGATCGTCTCTGTGCTTTTGATCTCCATCGCGATCTTGGGGTTGTCGAGCCGGCCCGCAAGACCTTCCTTCATTGAATTCCAAGTATCGGAGCCTCGTTCTCTCACGATGAACGGCTCTTCGGCCAACTGCGCCATCGGAATGAACCGCTTGTCCGCCAACGGGTGGTTGGGCGCAGCGACGATGACGTAGGGGTGCGGCGCGAACGGTTCTGTCGTCACATCCATGCCAACCGGGGGACGAACCATGATGGCGAGATCAGTCTGGTTGGTCGCAAGCCGATGGAGCAGCTCCTCTCGATTGTGGACCGCCAAGTTGAAGACCACGCCCGAATACCGTCGAATGAATTCGGCGAGCAGCCGCGGAAAGAAGTAGTCGCCGGCACTGATGACCGCCACATTGAGCGTGCCGCCTGAAATGCCTTTGAGCTGGCTCATCGCTTCGTCCTCCTGCTGGAATTGCTGGAGGATGTTGCGACTGAACTGCAGCATTTCGGCGCCTGCCGGCGTCAGATAGATCTTTTTTCCAAGTTGCTCGAAAAGCGGTAGGCCGGCATGTTCTTCCAGCTGAGCGACTTGGGTCGAGACGGCGGGTTGAGTCAGATGAAGTTCTTCGGCGGCTCGCGAGAAGCTGAGCAGCCGCGCGACCGTCTCAAAGACTTTCAATTGCCGCAGTGTTGCATTTCGGATTGTCATGGCTGATGCATAACGAATAGTTTATCGTTATCGTAACAAAGTTCAGCTTTAAATTAAGGTAGCAATGACCCTAACTCGTCCCACGCTGGCGAACGAACCCCGGGAATAACCCTTAATCGTCTGCCGGAATCGGTCGCCGATGGCCTACCGACGCGGGTTTGCGAGCGCTAACCAATTTTGCCGCTATGGGGTCCGCACCGTTGTCCGGCCAAGGGGCACGCCGGTCAGCGCACGCCGCCATTATCTCAAATATAACGAATTCGTAATCGACACTGTAACAAAGTTTGATTATCGATAACCGATGCTCCCCGCATAGGATGGCAGGGATGCGTTCAAACAGATTCCAAAATGCGGCGGCGCGTCCTGGTGTGAAGAATCGAGCGGCGATGTCCAGTTTCGCGCTCATGTCAGGTTCCGTCCGCTGCTTGACGCACGGTGGCGCATTTTTTTTGGCTCTCGCGGGCATCTCGATTGATGCGTCGCAGGGTTCGATCGGCGATGGTGGAGCCGGCGCCCCTTTTTTAAAACGAGATAGATGGAGACAAGGCACATATGGACGGAACCGTTCAACAACCGCCTGTGTTTTGGAAAAACAGGTGGTTCCAACTCGTAATCGGCATGCTCTGCATGGCGCTCGTTGCCAACCTGCAGTACGCGTGGACGCTGTTCGTGGCACCCATGCAAGCGAGACATCATTGGGATCAAGCCTCGATCCAATTGGCGTTCTCCATTTTCATCGTCACCGAAACGTGGCTTGTGCCAGTGGAAGGCTGGCTCGTTGACAAGTTCGGCCCGCGGCCCGTGGTAGCGGTCGGCGCGATTTGTGCCGGCGTTGCCTGGATCATGAACTCGTTTGCAACGACCTTGCCCGAACTCTATATTGCAGCCGTCATAGCGGGCGTGGGTGCGGGCGGCGTCTACGGCACGTGCGTCGGTAACGCGCTCAAGTGGTTCCCGGACCGTCGCGGTCTCGCAGCCGGCTTGACTGCAGCCGGGTTTGGCGCGGGTGCCGCTGTAACGGTCATTCCGATCGCGAACATGATCAACAGCGCAGGCTACGAGCACGCGTTCCTGGTTTTCGGCGCCTTGCAAGGCATCTTGATCTTCATTCTGGCGTTGTTGTTGACTCGGCCTGTTGCCCGTGCCGTCACGGCGCAAAAGCGCAAGTTTGCTGTTACGAAAGTCGACTACAACACGGCGCAGATGGTCCGCACGCCTGTGTTCTGGCTCATCTACGTGTGTTTCGTCGCAGTTGCTGCAGGCGGTTTGATGGCCACGGCTCAGATCGGACCGATTGCGAAGGATCTCGGTCACGCCAAGCTTCCCATCACCCTGTTCGGCATGACGCTGCCGCTGTTGACGATGACGCTGTCGATCGACAACGTGTGCAATGGGTTCACGCGGCCGCTGTGCGGTTTCCTTTCGGACAAGATCGGGCGTGAAAGCACGATGTTCCTCGTGTTCGTCGGTGAAGGCCTGGCATTGCTCGGTCTGATGCAGTTCGGCTCGAACCCCTACTTGTTCATGACCTTCGCGGCGCTCGTTTTCCTCTGCTGGGGTGAGATTTTCTCGATCTTCCCGGCCATCTGCGCGGATACCTTCGGCAGCAAGAATGCGGCTGCGAATGCCGGGATGCTCTACACGGCGAAAGGCACTGCGGCGTTGCTTGTTCCGCTCGCGTCGATCCTCGCTGCGATGGGGGGCTGGAACGCTGTGTTCATTGTGTCGGCCGTCATCTCGATCACTGCGGGCGTCAGTGCAAAGTTCGTGTTGGCACCGAAGCGCGCGCGTTGGATCGAGGCGCAGGGCGATGGTCACGCGTTCGTGAATCCGACTACTCAATCGTCGTCGCGCACTGCTCACTGATTAGCATGACACCCGAGCTGGCATGATGCCCAAAGCGGGGCGCCTTCTTCCCTACGGAACAAGGCGCCCCGTTTGCTTTGGGCTGGCGTTTTCGAGCGCTGGCTCGCGTGGACTGCCGATCCGCTCGCGTGTTGGTGAGTGGCTGAGCTTGCGTTTGACGGACCTGGCGGCGTGTGCCGCTGCCCATTGCCCGTGCCAGTGTGTAAAGGGAGTGGGAAGTAGGGGGCGAAAAGTGCGACCGCCCCTGAGCGTACGCTAGGGGCAACGCGCACGAGAGAGGTGGTTTGCTAAAGGATTCGCGGGCCGCGAAGAGTGGCCGTCTGATCGTGTTAAACGCGCTAAAAAGCAAAACGCCGCGTGTGCATCACGCGGCGTCGGCAGAGTGAGCGGGGCTTCGGTGTCAGGCGCCGCCGAGCATGGGTAATGCGAAGTCGCCCGAGAAACCGTCGGAGGCTCGCATTTCGCGCGTGCGGACCTGCACGGCCGAAGGGCGCTTGGTTTCCGCTGCGATGGTTTCGCGAATCGGCAGCGGTTCCGGCCGCTGCGCATTCTTCTTCGAAAGAATGGCTTGACTCAGGAATTCGGCGGTGTAGGCCGTCAAGAGGTGCGGGTGATGTGCTTCGATGTACGCAATGATGCGCTTGGCTTCGTCGGCGATCGACGCGAGGGCCGCGAGCGTTTTCGCATCCCAGCGAAAGCGCAGTCCCAGTTCCTCGAATGCCATGTTGTATGCGCTGACGTGTGCCTGCCAATCATGGCTGTTGCCGCGCTCGTCCAATGCTGTGTGGCTCATCTCTGCTCCTCCTTCCATCGTCAGTCGATGATGTGTCAAAGCATAGAACTGCATTTCAATAGGCGATAGTTAAAGTTTTATTTGAAAATCATTACCTATCGGTTATGATACGCCGCAGCCACTAACATGCGCCACTCCTATCTGCAACGGCCATTTTCTAAAAAGTGCTTTGGTGCGCCCTGGTATCTGATATACAGTATTAGAAATATGCAGTTGGAGAGAGGGCAGATGCCTGAGGAAAGAGAACTCAATGCTGAACGGGTGCCCGTGGCGCTCACGCTGGCGCCTATCGGTGCGTCGGCGTCGTTGCGGGACCGGGCCTACGCGAGTTTGAAGCGGGCCATCGCGGAAACTGATATCTATCGGTCGCGCGAGGACATTCGGCTAGACGAGAAGGAACTGGCGGAGGCGCTCGGCGTGAGCCGCACGCCGGTTCGTGAGGCGATGACGCTGCTTGAGCAAGAAGGGTTCTTGCGCACAGTTCCGCGACGCGGGGTCTACATCCAGCGCAAGACCCGGCGCGAGATCGTCGAGATGATCTACATGTGGGCCGCGCTCGAGAGCATGGCGGCGCGCCTTGCGACGCTGCGTGCCTCCGACGAGGACATCGCCGGCCTGCGCCGGATCTTCGACGATTTCTCCGGGGCGACGCCCGGCGACCACCTCGACGAGTACTCCGACGCGAACATCGCGTTCCACCAGTCCGTTGTCGAGCTGTCGAAGTCGCCGTTGCTGGTCGAAACGATCAAGAACATCTTCATGCACGTGCGGGCGATACGCAGGATGACGATCGCACGCAATGATCGGGCGGAGCGTTCCATTGGCGATCACATGCGCATCATCGAGGCGCTCGAGGCGCGCGATACCGAGCGCGCAGAACAGTTGGTGCGGCAGCATTCGCTCGATTTGGCCATGTTCGTCGAAATGAACTGCGATTTCCTCGAGTGAGGCGTTGCACCACAGATTTCTATGAAGTAACCAACATCATCGCGCGACACGTGTCACGCGGTTTTGCAATGCAAACTGGGAGGCTCGCGCCGCCAAGTTTGTTGAGGGTCCAAGGCGGATTGCACTGCAGCATGGTGCGGCAGACCGCAAAAAAGCCTTGACTAATACTGTGTGTGGAATATTGTATATCACCAGCCACACCAATCTCTGCGCCCAAGGAGCAAACACATGGCAGAAGTAGTTGGGACGATCTCCCCGGAAGAGTCCCCGATGACCGATGGTTTCCACCTCGTCATCGACGCACTGAAGTTGAACGGTATCGAGAACATCTACGGCTTGCCCGGTATTCCGGTCACCGACTTGGCGCGTCTCGCCCAAGCCGAAGGAATGCGCGTCATCAGCTTCCGTCACGAGCAGAACGCAGGTCACGCGGCTGCAATCGCTGGCTACCTGACGCAAAAGCCTGGCATTTGCTTGACGGTTTCGGCGCCTGGCTTCCTGAACGGCCTCACCGCGCTGGCTAACGCGACGACGAACTGCTTCCCGATGATCCTGATCAGCGGCTCGAGCGAGCGCGAGATCGTCGATCTCCAGCAAGGCGATTACGAAGAGATGGATCAGCTCGCCATCGCTAAGCCGCACGCTAAGGCTGCCTTCCGCGTGCTGCACGCTGAAGACATCGGTGTCGGCGTCGCACGCGCGATTCGCGCTGCTGTGTCGGGCCGTCCGGGCGGTGTTTACCTCGACCTCCCGGCGAAGCTGCTGGCCGAAGCGATCGACGCCGCAAAGGGTGCCAAGTCGCTGATCAAGGTTGTCGATCCGGCGCCGCGCCAAATCCCTGCACCGGATGCAGTCAAGCGCGCAGTCGATCTTCTGAAGAACGCCAAGCGTCCGCTGATTCTCCTCGGCAAGGGTGCGTCGTACGCGCAAGCCGACAAGGAAGTGCGCGACCTCATCGAAAAGACGGGTATCCCGTACCTGCCGATGTCGATGGCCAAGGGTCTCTTGCCCGACACGCATCCGCAATCGGCATCGGCCGCGCGCTCGTTCGTGCTGGCTGAGTCCGACGTCGTCATGCTCGTCGGCGCGCGCCTGAACTGGCTGCTCGCACACGGCAAGGGCAAGACCTGGGGCAAGCCGAAGCAGTTCATCCAGATCGACATCGCACCGACGGAAATCGACAGCAACGTCGCGATCGCCGCACCGGTGATCGGCGATATCGGTTCGTGCGTTTCGGCGATGCTCGGCGAGATCGGCTCGAGCTTCACGAAGCCGGGCGCAGAGTGGCTGGACGCAGTGGCCGAGCGCAAGAACAAGAACCTCGGCAAGATGGCCGAGACGCTGGCTAAGGATCCGACGCCGATGAGCTTCCACAGCGCGCTGCGCGTGCTGAAGGACGTCGTCAAGGCAAATCCGGACATGCTGTTCGTCAACGAAGGCGCCAACACGCTCGACTACGCACGTGCAGTCATCGACATGTACGAGCCGCGCAAGCGCCTCGACGTCGGCACGTGGGGCGTCATGGGCATCGGTATGGGCTTCGCAGTTGGCGCAGCGGTCGAAAGCGGCAAGCAAGTGCTGGCAGTTTGCGGCGATAGCGCGTTCGGCTTCAGCGGCATGGAAGTGGAAACGATCTGCCGTTACAACCTCCCGATTTGCACCGTCGTGTTCAACAACAACGGTGTGTATCGCGGCACGGACGTGAATCCGTCGGGCGGCGCAGACGTTGCACCGACCGTGTTCGTCAAGGACTCGCGTTACGACAAGCTGATCGAGGCATTCGGCGGCGTTGGCTACCACGTCACGACGACTGCAGAACTCGAGAAGGCTGTGAACGAAGCGATCAAGCTCGGCAAGCCGACCCTCATCAACGCAGTCATCGATGAAACGGCAGGCACCGAAAGCGGCCGTTTGACGAACCTCAATCCGCAAAGCACGGCGAAGAAGTAATCTCGTCTTGCGCAATATGCCCGGATATTTTTAGGAGAGAAACGAAGTGAGTAATCTTCCGCTTAAGGGAATTAAGATCATCGACTTCACGCACGTGCAGGCTGGCCCCGCCTGTACGCAGCTGCTGGCATGGTTCGGCGCTGATGTGGTCAAGGTCGAGCGTCCCGGCTCAGGCGATGTGACGCGTAGCCAGTTGCGCGACATCCCCGACGCTGACGCGCTGTACTTCACGATGCTCAACAGCAACAAGCGTTCGCTGACGCTCGACACGAAGACGCAGCAAGGCAAGGAAGTGCTCGAAAAGCTGATCCAAGAGTCGGACGTGCTCGTCGAGAACTTTGGTCCTGGCGCGCTCGACCGCATGGGCTTCTCGTGGGAGCGAATCAACGAGATCAACCCGAAGATGATCGTGGCGTCGGTGAAGGGCTTCTCGGAAGGCCATCACTACTCCGACCTGAAGGTCTATGAAAACGTGGCGCAGTGTGCAGGCGGCGCGGCTTCGACGACGGGTTTCTGGGACGGTCCCCCGACCGTCAGCGCGGCAGCTCTCGGCGACAGCAACACGGGTATGCACCTTGCGATCGGTATTCTGACGGCCATCATCGGCCGTGAGCAGACGGGCAAGGGCCAGAAGGTGGCGGTGTCGATGCAAGACTCCGTGCTGAACCTGTGCCGCGTGAAGCTGCGCGACCAGCAGCGTCTGGACCGCGTCGGTTACCTCGAAGAGTACCCGCAGTACCCGCACGGTGAGTTCACCGACGTGGTGCCGCGTGGCGGTAACGCAGGCGGCGGCGGCCAGCCGGGCTGGGTGTTGAAGTGCAAGGGCTGGGAAACCGATCCGAACGCGTACATCTACTTCACGATCCAGGGTCATGCTTGGGAGCCGATCTGCCGCGCAATCGGCAAGCCGGAATGGATCAACGATCCGGACTACGCGACGGCCGAAGCACGCCAGCCGCATATCTTCGACATTTTCGCGACGATCGAAACGTGGCTCGCCGAAAAGACGAAGTACGAAGCGGTCGACATCCTGCGCAAGTTCGACATTCCTTGCGCACCGGTGTTGAGCATGAAGGAACTCGCTAACGATGAATCGCTGCGCAAGACTGGCTCGATCGTCGAAGTGGATCACCCGGTCCGCGGCAAGTACCTGACGGTTGGCAGCCCGATCAAGTTCTCGGACTTGCAGCCGGAAATCACGGCTTCGCCGACGCTGGGTCAGCATACGGACGACGTGCTCGCTGAGCTGGGCTACAGCGCTGAGCAAATCGCCGCAATGCGCGATTCGAAGTCGGTTTAACGGTGGCAATTCGGGCGGGCGCGTCGGGCCCGTCCGAATGTACCGAATGAACCTTTGAAGTTGTCCGTTGTGGCGCCCGAAAGGCGTTGCAACGGATTTTTGATGAGCCCCGCCCACGAGGCAACGAGTGGCCAGGAGCAACGACATGCAAACGACCATCGATTTAGACCAGCTGGTCGCGGCCGTCGGTGATGCGATCATCGTTTCCGATTCAGAGGGCAAGATCACGCTCTGGAATCCGGCGGCGGAACGCATATTTGGCTTTACCGAGGAAGAGGCGCTGGGCAAGTCGCTCGACCTCATCATTCCTCAACGTCTGCAAGCTCGTCACTGGGAAGGCTATGAGAAGACGATGCAGACGGGGCAGACGCGTTACGGCAATGACGTGCTGAAAGTGCCTGCTGTGCACAAGGATGGGCGCGCCCTATCGATTGCCTTTACCGTGGCGCTGCTTCATTCCGATTCGGCTCCCGAACAGGTGAGCGGAATCGTTGCTGTCATTCGCGATGAAACGAGCCGCTTTCAGGAAGAGCGCAATTTGCGCAAGCGGATCGCTGAACTGGAGGCTCGCACTGGGGCGTAAGTCGTAAGCCCTGCAAGTGTTACCGGCTGGCGTCCTTCGCCAGAGACTCGACCATTAATCAGGAGGGGCATCCCATGCACGTTGAAATTTTGGGGCCTTACCGGCTCGAGGTAACTGCCAGGCAGCATATCGACAACGGTGGATGGACCGCATTTGCGGCGGTTCACAACGCAGAAGACGACGGCGATACGAAGACGGATTTGTTGCCCGACCGTATCGTTGACGACGCGGTATTCGAAAGCAAGGCGGCTGCTATTGCAGCGGCACGGCGAGCGGCAATCGAGCTCGTCAGTGCGGCCGGCGGACAGGTTTCTGATCACTGAGGCAGCATGTAGTGGTCGGTGATCTGGAATTTATTTAGTAGTGCAAAAAAAAATTATTGAGACTGGTTTCAAGTGGCCGATCCGCTCGATACGAGCGCCTCGTAGAGGCTCGAAGCGGATGCGGCCTCGGCGCAGATAAACGAGTTTAGGAGACTTCAATTGACACAGGCATTAAAGGGTGTGCGCGTTCTCGATTTCACGCACGTGCAGTCCGGACCGACTTGCACACAGTTGCTGGCGTGGTTCGGCGCGGACGTGATCAAGGTTGAACGGGCGGGGGCGGGCGACATCACGCGTGAGCAACTGCGTGACATTCCCGATGCCGACAGTCTCTACTTCACGATGCTCAATCACAACAAGCGCTCGGTGACGGTCGACGCGAAGCATCCTGAAGGCAAGAAGGTGTTGGAGTCCCTGATTCGCCAATGCGACGTGATGGTCGAGAACTTCGCGCCTGGTGCGCTTGACCGGATGGGGCTCAGCTGGGAGCGCATCCAGGAGTTGAACCCACGCATGATCCTTGCATCGGTCAAAGGGTTTGGGCCTGGGCCATTCGAGGACTGCAAAGTCTATGAGAACGTCGCGCAGTGCGTGGGCGGTGCGGCTTCTACAACCGGCTTCGACGACGGCCCCCCCGTCGTGAGCGGCGCGCAGATCGGCGATAGCGGCACCGGGCTCCATCTCGCGCTCGGCATCGTCACGGCGCTCTATCAGCGCACGATGACGGGCCGTGGGCAATATGTTCTCGCGGCGATGCAAGACGCTGTGCTGAACCTGTGCCGCGTGAAGCTGCGCGACCAGCAGCGCTTGGAGCGCACGGGCGTCATGCGCGAGTACCCGCAGTATCCGAACGGGACGTTCGGGACCGCTGTGCCGCGCGCGGGCAATGCATCGGGCGGCGGGCAGCCGGGCTGGGTCTTGCGCTGCAAGGGTTGGGAATCCGACTACAACGCCTACATCTACTTCATTGCCCAGGCGCCCGTGTGGGCGAAGATCTGCAACGTCATCGGCAAGGAAGAGTGGATCACCGATCCCGACTACGCGACCATCGAAGCGCGTTTGCCGCGCCTGAAGGAAATCTTCGCCGAAGTCGAACGTTGGACGATGTCCAAGACGAAGTTCGAGGCGATGGAGATTCTCAATAAGTACGACATCCCCTGTGGGCCGGTGCTGTCGATGAAGGAGATCGCTGAGGACGAATCGCTGCGCAAGACGGGCACGATCGTCGAAGTCGATCATCCGGTGCGGGGCTCCTATCTGACGGTTGGCAATCCGATCAAGCTCTCGGACAGTCCGACTGTTGTCACACGCTCGCCGCTGCTCGGCGAGCACACCGAAGAGGTCATGGCCGAGTTTGGTTTCACGGCCGAGCAAGTGGCGCACTTGCGCTCGGTCGGCGCGATCTGACCTCGGTTCGACGTCGTTCTGACGTCGGTCTGACCACCTAGGCAACTTTTCCTGGCGTTTTCCCCTGATACGGCCGCACGGCGGCTCGATGACCGATTGTCTCGAGCTGCCGTGCGAGCCGTTGTCGTTGGATTGTCAGGCGTTGTCCGGCTTGACCGGTTTGCCGGATAGGCAATTCCCGCATTCGCAGCAATCAGTCACTCACTTTTCTAATCGAGGAGATATCCCGATGACATCGTGGATACGCTTTCAATCGAGCGAGGGGGGCGTCGGCTTCGGCGTACTCGAAGACGACAGCATCGCAGAGTACACGGGCGACATGTTCGGTGACGCGCAGCCGACTGGCGCGCGCCGAAACCTGAAGGATGTGAAGCTTTTGAGTCCATGCGTGCCGAGCAAGGTCGTCGCGTTGTGGAACAACTTTTATGCGCTTGCCGAAAAGCTCGGCAAGGCGCCGCCGACGCATCCGCTTTTCCTTATCAAGCCGCCGATGTCGGTAATCGGTCCTGACGAGCCGATTCGTCGCCCGAAGGCTTATAGCGGCAAGATCGCCTATGAGGGCGAACTCGGCATCGTGATCGGCAAGCGTTGCAGCGACGTCTCGGAGGACGAGGCCGAGCAATACATCTTCGGCTACACCTGCATCAACGATGTCACCGCCATCGAGCTGCTGAACGAAGACCCGAATTTTGCGCAATGGTGCCGCGCGAAGGGCTTCGACACGTTCAGCTGCATCGGTCCCGTGATCCGGCCGCGAGCCGACTTCGACTGGCGCGCCGCGCATGTCAAGACGCACCTCGATGAGACGGAGCGGCAGAACTATCCGCTGTCGGACATGATTTTTACACCTGCTCAGCAGGTGAGCCTGATCTCCCAGGACATGACGCTCATGCCCGGCGACGTCATCGCGATCGGAACGTCTGTCGGCGTCGGCTCGATCAAGGATGGCTCGAGCGTGACCGTGTCGATCGACGGCATCGGCTCGCTCTCGAATGTTCTTTCGGCAAGGGTGTGAGATGACAACAATAATTGCAGTGCCACGCGAGGTCTACGCGGGGGAGCGCCGCGTGGCGGCAACGCCCGATACGGTCGGCCAACTGAAGAAGCTCGGGTATGCCGTGAGAATCGAGGCGGGCGCCGGTGCAGCCGCCTCGTTCGATGACGAAGCCTATCGCGCCGCGGGCGCGGAAGTCGTCGCTGATGCGAGCGCCTTATGGGCCGAGGCGGATGTCGTCATCAAGGTGCGTCCGCCTGCCGTCGAAGAGACAACGCTTTTGAAGCCGGGTGCGACGCTGATCGGTTTCGTCTGGCCGGCACAGAACCCCGCATTGATGACGCAGCTGGCCGAGCGCCGGGTGAACGTGCTGGCGATGGATTGCGTGCCGCGCATTTCGCGTGCGCAAAAGGCCGACGCGTTGAGCTCGATGGCGAACATGGCCGGTTATCGCGCTGTCATCGAGGCCGCGCATCACTTCGGCCGTTTGTTCACCGGACAGATCACTGCCGCGGGCAAGATGCCGCCGGCCAAGATGCTGGTCATCGGTGCGGGTGTCGCGGGCCTGGCCGCCATTGGGGCGGCTCGCGGGCTCGGCGCCATCGTTCGCGCATTCGATACGCGTCCGGAAGTCGAACAGCAGGTCCAGAGCATGGGCGCTGACTTCCTGACGGTCGACATCGAAGAGGAAGGCGGCGGCGGTGGCGGCTACGCGAAGCAAATGAGCGCGGCGTTCATCGAAGCCGAAATGGCGCTTTTCGCCGCGCAGGCGAAAGAGATCGACATCATCGTCACGACGGCGCTCATTCCTGGCAAGCCGGCGCCGAAGCTGATTACGGCCGACATGGTGGCGTCGATGCGGCCGGGCAGCGTGATCGTCGACATGGCTGCCGAGCAGGGCGGCAACTGTGAACTCACGAAACCCAACGAAGTGGTCACGGTCAACGGCGTGACGATCGTCGGCTACACCGATCTGCCGAGCCGGATGGCGACGCAATCGAGCCAGCTCTATGGGACCAACATCCGTCATCTGCTGACCGATCTCACGCCTAACAAAGACGGCGCATTGCGGATCGACATGGAGGATGACGTCATGCGCGGCGCGACGGTCATTCACCAGGGCACTGTCACGTGGCCGCCGCCGCCCCCGAAGCAAGCTGCGATTGCTGTGCACGTCCCGAAGGCGAAGTCGGCCGGGCATGGGGAAAAGGCCGACGAAGAGGCGAATGCGTCGCGCGGGCCGGGCGTCGGGACGTTCGCGTTCGTCGTCATCGCGGCACTGGCATTGCTTGCCCTGGGCGCGGTAGCGCCGCCGGCTTTCGTTGCGCATCTGACGGTGTTCGTGCTGGCCGTGTTCATCGGATACCAGGTGATCTGGAACGTGACGCCTGCACTGCATACCCCGCTCATGAGCGTGACCAACGCCATCAGCGGCATCATCGTTATCGGTGCACTGCTTCAGCTTGGCTCGTCGAATGCGCTGGTGGCGACGCTGGGCGGTATTGCACTCTTCGTTGCCACCATCAACATCGCGGGCGGGTTCCTCGTCACGCAGCGCATGTTGAAGATGTTTCAGCGTAATCAATAAGGAGACATCATGTTGAACGGAATTGGCAACGTCGCGTATCTCGGCGCGAGCACGCTGTTCATCTTGAGCTTGCGCGGACTCAGTCATCCGCTCACCGCACGCAGGGGCAACTTCTACGGCATGCTCGGCATGGTGATTGCGGTGGCGGCCACGCTCGTGATCGCACCGGGTGTCAGTCTCCCGGTCGTGCTGGGCTGTGCTGTAGCGGGAGCGGCGATCGGTGCGCTCCTCGCGCAGCGTGTGGAAATGACGCAGATGCCGCAGCTCGTGGCGATCCTGCACAGCTTCGTGGGTCTTGCCGCGGTGTTGACAGGCGTCAACAGCTATCTTGCGCCGGCAGCGGGCGAGAGTAGCGTGCAGCAGGTGATTCACGAGTGCGAAGTCTATCTTGGCGCGCTGATCGGCATGGTGACCTTCTCGGGTTCGATCATCGCGTTCCTGAAGCTGCAAGGCACGATCGGCGGCAAGCCGCTCGTGCTGCCTGCTCGGCACCTGCTCAACCTCATCGTCGTCGCGGTGTGTATCGTGCTCGGCTACCGCTTCCTGAGCGCGTCGTCGACCGCGGACGGTTTGATCGCGCTCATCTCGATGATCGTGCTCGCCGGCTTGCTGGGCGTGCATCTCGTCATGGCAATCGGCGGCGCGGATATGCCTGTCGTCGTCTCGATGCTGAACAGCTACTCCGGCTGGGCCGCTGCGGCGACGGGCTTCATGCTCGACAACGATCTGCTGATTACGACGGGCGCGCTAGTCGGTTCGAGCGGTGCGATTCTGAGCTACATCATGTGCCGTGCGATGAACCGCAGCTTCTTGTCGGTCATTCTCGGCGGGTTCGGTACAACGAGCGGCGCGAGCGCAGCCCAGATCGAGGGCGAGGTGGTTGCCTCGAGCGTCGATGAAGTCGCTGCGATGCTGCGTGAAGCGTCGGACGTCATCATTGTGCCGGGCTATGGCATGGCCGTCGCGCAGGCGCAATCGACGATCAGCGAAATCACGCGCAAGCTCTCCGCGATGGGTGTACGGGTGCGCTTTGGCATTCATCCTGTCGCGGGCCGGTTGCCGGGGCATATGAACGTCTTGCTTGCTGAAGCGAAGGTGCCCTACGACATCGTGCTCGAGATGGACGAAATCAACGACGACTTCTCCCATGCGGATGTTGTGCTCGTGATCGGGGCGAACGACATCGTCAATCCGGGTGCGCTGGAGGATCCGGCGAGCCCGATCGCAGGGATGCCGGTGCTCGAGGTATGGAAGGCGCGTACGGTCATCGTGTCCAAGCGCAGCATGGCGTCCGGTTATGCCGGCGTCGACAATCCGCTCTTTTACAAGGACAACACGCGCATGCTGTTCGGCGACGCGAAGAAGAGCGTCGACGCCTTGTTGCAGTCCTTGGCCGCCTGACGCCTGGCGATGGCGGTCGCTTGCAGCCGCATGGGTTGCTGCAAGCGACGGCCGGAAGCTGTGGCCGGTTCATGGGCAGTTGGCTCTCCATTGCTTCGTAGTGCGTTCGATCGCGGCTGCATGCCGTGATCGAACGATCAGGATGGTCGAAAACCCGCTGAGTAGATAGATCCGCAGAATGCACTTGCAAAGAGGCGAGAAGGGTGCGTATAATCGCTGGCTCTGCACTTCTCACAGTGTTTTGTTACAAAACGCTGATGAGGGGCGGTAAGAGTAGGTAGGAAGCGGGTAGGTAGGAAGTAAGCGTAGGTAGTAAGAGTTGCTTCAGGGCAGCGGGCAGCTGTGAAAGTTGCCGGCGAGGTTGGCAGAAGAAGTAGTGATTGCCGAACTGCCCTGTGAGTTGAATGTGACGAAAGAAAATACTTCACAAACGACTAGCAACCAGATAGAATATCGTTCTTCGCTTTTGAGGCAAAGGCCGAAACGAAAGCGAAGAACAGCAGTAGAAGTTGAGCAGTAGTAACGACGAAATTTTTGTCCCCTTCGTCTAGAGGCCTAGGACATCACCCTTTCACGGTGAGTACAGGGGTTCGAATCCCCTAGGGGACGCCAGACATCGGTGGATTTCTTGCGTTAGGCAAGAGGTTCGCAGCTCGAGAGACGAGACCGACGCTCTCGAGTATGATGTGGAAGCATGGAGTGGTAGTTCAGTCGGTTAGAATACCGGCCTGTCACGCCGGGGGTCGCGGGTTCGAGTCCCGTCCACTCCGCCAGACAAAGCCCGTTCAGTATTGAGCGAGCTTTTAGAGTAGAAGTTGTAAGCAGTAATTTTGTCCCCTTCGTCTAGAGGCCTAGGACATCACCCTTTCACGGTGAGTACAGGGGTTCGAATCCCCTAGGGGACGCCAGACATCAGCGGTGTTGATGCCTGACGTGCACAAGAGAGCACGAAAGCGCGTGAGACACTGCGTGCAGCGAGACTAACCGACGCTCGCTGCATAGGATGTGAAAGACTGGAGTGGTAGTTCAGTCGGTTAGAATACCGGCCTGTCACGCCGGGGGTCGCGGGTTCGAGTCCCGTCCACTCCGCCAAACGAAAAGCCCGTCGAGCGAAAGTTCGTACGGGCTTTTTTCATAGCTTGTCTTTTATCGCTCCTCGTGAAATGCTGACGGCGCAAGCCCTCATGCATCAGGCCGTCGCCAAGCGGCAGGGCAAATCTCGGTTGCAAGCTGCAGCTTGGTGCCGTACCGTCATTCCGAAATATCCTCTTCGCGCTGCGATGTTCGCTCCGACCGAAGCCCCATCTCCGTTTCACCTGCGTAGTGCCGCGCCCGGTGATTTTCCCTTCGCCGAGGCGCTGACTCGCAACAACATGAACGGCTATTACCAACGTCACGACCTCGTCTGGCGCGCCGATCTGTTTTTCGCGAGCTGGCAGGAGTCTGAAAACTTCATTCTCGAGGCTGGCGACCAAGCAATTGGACTCCTGCGTCTCACCGAGGAGGGCAATTCCCTGCATATTCGCGATGTTCAAATCGCGCCTGGCTATCGGCGTCAGGGGGCGGGCACCTATCTGCTCGAGACGTCGCATCGCTGGGCCCGCGAGCGCGGATTGAGCGAGCTGCAGCTTCGCGTCTTTGTCGATAACCCCGCCGCGCGTCTCTATTTGCGCATGGGCTACCGTGTCGCGGGCCCGCGGCTCACGCAATTCGGTGCGATCCGTCATATGACGCGGCACGTTTGAACGCGGGACAGGCACGTCGCTGGGCACCGAAGGCAACGTCCATCATTCGATCGTATCGACTAGGTAGTGCCCACGCGGCGTGCCGGCATGCATAATTTGCGTTCGGCGAGCGTGACGCGAAGACGGGGAAGGTGCGGGAGAACGCGGTAACGTGCTGCATTTCGTCGATCGAGGCAATATCGGGGGACGAGATTAATGCGACATGTGTTCGTGTACGGCACTTTACGCTCAGGCGAAATCAACGACATAGCGTGCGCCGCAGCGCGCCATCGGATCGATGCGCCGCATTGGATCGGCAGCGCCACGGTGTCCGGGCGGCTCTACGATTTCGGGGCTTATCCGGGGCTCGTGCCCGACGCCGGCGGCCCTGTGCGTGGAGAGGTTTATGCGATTGACGACACCCTCGTGCCCGTGCTCGATGAAATCGAGGAGATTTATCCCGGCGTCGATAGCCTGTTCCAGTCGAGCGAAGTGATCGTCGCGTTGGGGGGCGGCGAGGTGCTGTGCTTGCTTTACGTTGTCGCCGGCGATTCGGTGCAAGGCCTGCCGCGGATCGAGAGTGGCGACTGGGTCCTCCACCGGCTAGCACGCGATGTGGAGCCGGCGATCGACTGAGGCGGCGAAGTGATGAGAACGAAGCGCGGCAGCACGTAGGTGCGCTCGCCGCGCTTGCAGTCTTTAAAGCGCCTCGTAAAGCGGAAGCGTCAGAAACTCGGTGTACTGCTCCGAGGTGGACATCTGCTCGATGATCTGCGCGGCTCGCTCGTAAGTGGCCGTATTACCTCCGACGGCTTTCTTGACGTTGCCCAACTCCTCTTGGATCATCGCGCGCACAAGGTCGACTGTGACCTTCCTGCCGTCGTCGAGCTTACCCTTGGGCGAGCGGATCCATTGCCAGATCTGTGAGCGCGATATTTCGGCGGTTGCGGCGTCCTCCATCAAGTTGTGGATCGGCACGCAGCCATTGCCTGCTAGCCACGAGCCGAGGTAATGAATGCCGACGTTCACGTTGTTGCGCAAGCCGGCCTCTGTAATAGGGGCTTCCGGTCGGAAGTCGAGCAAATCTGCCGCGCTGACGTGCACATCGTCGCGTTGCTTGGCGATCTGATTCGGCCGGTCGCCGAGCACCTTGCGAAACTCTTCCATAGCAACCGCAACGAGCCCTGGATGGGCGACCCAGCTTCCGTCGTAGCCGTCGGACGCTTCGCGAGCTTTGTCGGCACGTACTCCGGCCATCGCCTTTTCGTTCGCTTGTTCATCATGCTTGATCGGGATCAGCGCGCTCATGCCGCCGATCGCCGGCGCGTTGCGTCTGTGGCAGGTCTTCAGCAGATGAAGTGCATAGTTGCGCATGAACGGCACGGTCATCGTGATGCGGGAACGATCGGCAAGGCAAAAGCCCGTGTCGTTCCTGAATTTCTTGATGGCTGAAAAGATGTAGTCCCAGCGGCCCGCGTTGAGCCCCGCGCTGTGCTCGCGCAGCTCATAGAGGATTTCGTCCATTTCGAACGAAGCAAGAATCGTCTCGATCAGCACGGTTGCGCGTATCGTGCCGCGTGCGATCCCGAGCGCTTCCTCAGCCGCGACGAACACGTCGTTCCAAAGGCGCGCCTCGAGATGACTTTCAAGCTTCGGGAGATAGAAGTAAGGGCCGCTGCCCCGCGCGAGCAATGCCTTGGCGTTGTGAAAGAAATAAAGCGCGAAATCGAAGATGCCGCCCGACACGCGCGCGCCATCGACTTTCACATGCTTTTCGTCGAGATGCCAGCCGCGCGGACGCACGATGAGCGTAGCCACCTGATCGTTGAGGTGGTAGCGCTTGCCGTTCTGTTCGAAAGAGAGAGTACGGCGCACCGCCTCCATTAGGTACAGTTGCCCGGTGATCTGGTTGTGCCAGCGTGGGCTGTGTGAGTCTTCAAAATCGCTCATGTACGCGTCGGCACCCGAGTTCAACGCGTTGATGATCATCTTGCGTTCCGCCGGGCCGGTGATTTCGACGCGTCGGCATTCGAGGTCTTTGGGAAGCTGTGCGATTTTCCAGTCGCCCTCGCGAATGGCGCGGGTCTCGGGAAGGAAGTTGGGGCGAAGGCCTGCGGCGAGCAGCTCGGCGCGCGCTGCGCGAGCCCGCAGCAGTTCGCGTCGGCGTGGCTCGAATGTGCGATGAAGATCGGCTACGAATTCGAGCGCTGCGGGCGTCAAGACGGTCTCAAAGCCAGGCTCGATCTCGCCGGCCACTTCGACGCCGGTGGGCAAGGACAGAAGCGGGGTCATCAGTGTCTCCTGGTGCGGTCGGATGCTGCATCGTCGGTTGGGTCACTGCGTCATCGGAGGGTGTTCTGATATGACTACGGGCAAGGCGGCAACAAGGGCATCGGGCGGGTTTTCCATATGCGGGCTGTCCCGTATTTCGAGCGGAAGCGGCGCAGCCGCGCACTACAATCGGAGCTGAAGGCGCGGGCGGTGCGCGCGGGTCGCTGGCGACAACGCGCTCTCGCACAACGCAGTCGACAAGGAGGGCATGGCACTATGTTTAAGCACATCCTCATCCCGACCGATGGTTCGGAACTGTCGCGAAAAGCAGTTGACGGCGCGATTGATCTGGCGCAATCGGTCGGCGCGCGCGTGACGGCCTACGCGTGCCTGCCGCAGTACCCCTACGCAACGTATGCCGACGTCGTTATCGAGCAGCCCGAAGACTTCCTCGCACGTAGCGAGCGCGAGGCCCGCTTGCATCTGCGCGAGGTCGAGGATGCGGCCCGACAAGCGGGCGTCGTCTGCACCTCCCAAACCAGCGTCCACCCGTCTCCTTACTTGGGCATCATCGAGGTGGCCGAGCACGCCGGCTGCGACGTCATCTTCATGGCGTCGCATGGCCGGCGCGGGCTCGGCGGCCTGCTCATCGGTAGCGAGACGCAGCGGGTGCTCACGCACTCGAAGATCCCCGTTCTCGTTTACCGATGAATGACGCCTTGCCCTCGCTCATGCGACCTTCTTGCCGTCGAAGAACTGCTCGTCTTCGGTTGAGCCGTGAAGGGCCGTTGTCGACGCTTCGCGCTCGACCGTCTGCGTGACGGCGTCGAAGTAGCCCGTGCCGACTTCTCGCTGATGCTTGACCGCCGTGAAGCCCTGGTCGGTTGCGGCGAACTCCGCTTCTTGAAGCTCGACGAACGCGCTCATTTGCGTGCGCGCATAGCCGTGGGCGAGGTGGAACATCGCGTAGTTGAGCGCGTGGAATCCGGCGAGTGTGATGAACTGGAACTTGTAGCCCATTGCGCCGAGCTCCTTTTGGAACTTGGCGATCGTCGCGTCGTCGAGGTTTTTCTTCCAGTTGAACGACGGCGAGCAGTTGTAGGCAAGCATTTTGTCCGGGAACTGCTTATGAATCGCCTCGGCGAACTTCTTGGCGAATCCGAGATCCGGCTTGCCCGTTTCGCACCAGAGCATGTCGACATAGGGGGCGTAGGCGAGGCCGCGCGAGACGGCCTGCTGCAGCCCTGGCTTCGTGCGGAAAAAGCCTTCGACGGTGCGCTCTCCAGTCAAAAACGGGCGGTCGTTGTCATCGACGTCGGACGTGATGAGGTCGGCCGCCTCGGCATCCGTGCGCGCGATCAGCACGGTGGGAACGCCGCAGACATCGGCTGCAAGCCGCGCGGCGATCAGTTTCGCGATGTTTTCACGCGTGGGCACGAGCACCTTGCCGCCCATATGACCGCACTTCTTGACCGACGCCAACTGATCTTCGAAGTGCACGCCCGCGGCGCCGGCTTCGATCATCGCCTTCATCAGCTCAAACGCGTTGAGCACGCCGCCGAAGCCCGCTTCCGCGTCGGCGACAATCGGTGCGAAGTAATCGATGTAGCCTTCGTCGCCGGGGTTTTTACCTTCGCACCATTGGATCTGATCGGCCCGTGCAAAGGTATTGTTGATACGCTTGACGACGAGCGGCACCGAGTTGGCCGGGTAGAGCGATTGGTCGGGATACATCTCGCCGGCGACGTTGGCGTCGCCCGCCACCTGCCAGCCCGATAGGTAGATGGCTTTGAGACCGGCCTTCACCTGCTGCATCGCCTGATTGCCCGTCAGCGCACCGAGCGCATTGACGAACGGCTCGGTGTGAACATGTTTCCATAGCTGCTCGGCGCCGCGCCGCGCGAGCGTGTATTCGGGTTGCAACGAGCCGCGCAGACGGACCACATCCTCCGCGCTGAAGCCGCGCTTGACACCTTTCCAACGCGCGTCCGTTTCCCATTGCCGCTGAAGTGCCTGGATCTGCTCTTGACGGGTCATGATGTGCTCCTGGTTGCCTAAGAGGAAACTAAGTCTGCTTGTCGGCCGGTGGTCGACGTGTCTTATATAAGAGTCTAGGCAAACTCGAGGCACGGCAATAGCTGTCTTTGTGGCCTTTATCGGATCAGAAAAGCGTTAAAAATCAGTGGTTTGATTCGATTGTTTTGCAATGTGAAACGTGCTTTTCTATCGCGCAACGCAAATCCTTGTGCCACGCAGCATGCTTTTTGCGACGCAAAAGAAATTTCCGCAATGTGAAATATCGGGAGGGAAAGCGATGGAGGCGAGCTGACCTTGGCGAATTTGGGCAGCGGGCGTGGAAGCGGGAAGTATGCCGACGGAAGCTGGCTTGAGCCAGGGTGTCGGTGCTGGACGGGAGAGGGGGGGCGCAACGCTGCCTGGAATCCGACCGTGGATCAGAGCGCCGACTTTCATCGGCGGCAGCGTTGCTGGGGGGACCTGCCTGGCGCTGACGCGCTCGATCGTTGCAAGGGGCTCGTCGCCGCGTCATTTTCGTCGCAGCGATGAGCCCCATAACATCGATCAGTTGCCACGCCGTGGGCCGCGATCGTTGTCACTGCGACGGCCGCCTGTAGGGGTGCCGCGCGAATTGCCAGACGGCCGGCCGCCCCATCCATTGGCGCTGCGACCGTCACCGCCCGCATGGCTCTTCCCGCGATACTCGCCCGAAGTGCCATTGCCGCGCGTGTTGCTCGAGCCCGTATTCGAGCCGAAGCGCCGACCGCCGCTGCCGTTACCGCCGCCGCTGCCGCTGCCGCGGCGGTTGTTGCCGGGACGCGCTTTGGCGGCCGGTGCCCTGCGCGGTTCGAAGCCTTCGATCACGTTGACGGGAAGCGGCGAGCGCACGAAGCGCTCGATGCGCTTGAGCGCCCCTTGCTCGGCGTGATGGACCAGACTGACCGCCGTGCCCGAACGGCCCGCGCGGCCTGTGCGACCGATGCGGTGAACATAATCCTCGGCAAATTTCGGCAAGTCGTAGTTGAACACGTGCGTGATGCCGGGGATGTCGATGCCGCGCGCCGCGACGTCGGTCGCGACCAGGACCCTCACGCGGCGCTCGCGCAGCGCCTTGATCGTCCGGTTGCGCGCGCCTTGCGGGAGGTCGCCATGCAGTGCCGCAGAGGCGAAACCCGCATCGGCGAGACGACCGGCGATCACATCCGCGTCGTTTTTGGTCGCGGTGAAGATGATGGCCTGATCGAGGGCGGTGTCGCGCAGCAAGTGGTCGAGCAGGCGGTCCTTGTGATCGCGGTCATCCACGTAGTGAACGGTCTGCGCAATATTGGCGCGCGATTCGGGGCGCTGCTGGATCTCGATGCGCTCGGGATCGCGGAGCAGACGGCCCGTGAGCGAACCGATCTTGCCGTCGAGCGTGGCCGAGAAGAGCATCGTCTGGCGTGAGGCAGGCGTAGCGGCGACGATCGCATCGATGTCGTCGATAAAGCCCATGTCGAGCATGCGGTCGGCTTCGTCGAGCACGAGAATCGACAATTCCGACAGGTCGATGCGCCCGCGCTGCAGGTGATCGAGGAGGCGGCCCGGCGTGGCCACCAGAATCTCCGGATTTTTTGCGAGCAACATCAATTGCTGGCCATAGGCGACGCCGCCCAGAATGCTGACCGTGCGCAGGCGGCGCAGATGCTTTCCGTAGGTCGACGCCGCGGTTGTCACCTGCATCGCGAGCTCGCGTGTCGGCGTGAGCACCAACAGGCCCGGCTTGGCGACAGGCGGGCCACGGCGTGCGCGGCGATCCCCGCCCGCTTCGCGCGGGGCTGCCGGCGCTTTTTGCATTTGAGCGAAGCGCTCGATCGCGGGCAGCATAAATGCGGCCGTCTTGCCCGAACCGGTCGGACTCGAAACGAGCAGATCTCGTCCCGCAATGCCTGCCGGGATGGCCTGCTGCTGGACCGGAGTCGGCGTGACATAGCCGGCGGCCGTCAGTGCTGAAACGATCGCGGGTGACAGGCCAAGGCTCGTGAAGCCCGATTCGGCGGTCGCGGGATCAGCCTGTTCATCGGCTGCGGCGGCTGCCGGGGCGTTATCGAGACCCAGTGCGCGTTCAGCGATTGCGTCCAGCATAGAGGCGCTAGGGGAGGTTGAGCTGCTCGAAGTCATGCAAGTCCTTAAGACATTGGGAAACAACGTCGGCGCCAATCGACATCACCCGAGTCGTGGGATTCGGCATGCAAGCGTACAGCGAGCAAATCGAAAAAACGGGGGCAGCCCGCTGACAGCGGCGAGCTATGCATTAGAAGCTGTATCGAAGCGGAATACCTTGAAAGTATTGCCGCAGCCTGAACAAGACGGTCCGTAGGACCTAGGCGGAAGGGACAGGTTCTAAACTGGATTGGAGCGAAACGTACTGAGCGTCCGGCGCAGTGCAAGTCGACGACGACCTGCGCTTTGACGAAACGCAAGGCGCGAGTATATCGGCTTCTGCCGCGGCGCGCCACAGCGACTTGACTTCACCGGCAATTTTCGCGTCTCGCGCGGGAATAGCGCTCTACACGCGCAGTCGCATACCCTTGAAGCAGAATTCCGGTTCGTCTTCAATGACTCGCGCCGCTTTTGAGCGACTGGACGAGTTCGACGTACTGCTCCTTGGCCTGCTCTTGGCCCATGCCTTTGAGCGAGGCCCAAGCCTCGTACTTGTATTTGCCGACGATGTCCGCAAAGCCCGGTTTTTCGCCGTGCGCGTCGCCGTGTGTGGCTTGCTTGAACAGGGCATAAAGCCGCAGCAGCGTCATGTTGCCCGGCTTTTCCGCTAGCGCTTTGACGTCGATCTGGGCCGATTCAAACCGTGCATCGAGCGTGCTCATGAGATTGTCCAGATTGGAGCGATAAGACGGCCGATCATACAGGTCGCTGCCGTGGAAAGCCTGGAGCAGTGCCTCCAAACCGACAACCGCCGGCGCGCACAGGGTCGCGCTTCGCTGTGCGTGTTGGCAGACAGTGAGTAGAGCGCGGGCGCCGCATTACAATAGCGTCCATGACCCGGACTGTCTTGCTTGCTATTGATACCTCGACCGAGTATTGCTCGGTCGCGTTGCTTTCCTCGGACGAACGCCACGCTTCGGCGTCGCCGCCCATCTGGAGCCGTCACGACGCCACTGGCGCCGTTTCGAGCGCGCGCGTGCTGCCCGCCGTGCGCGAATTGTTCGACGAAGCGGGGCTCTCGCTCGCCGATTGTTCCGCCGTTGCATTTGGCGCCGGGCCCGGCTCGTTTACCGGCTTGCGTACCGCAGCGGGTGTCGCGCAGGGGCTCGCGTTCGGGCTCGGTGTGCCGGTCGTGCCGGTCGGCACACTGCTGGTATGCGCGGAAAGCGCCCGCCTGCGCGATACGACGGCCTCGCGAGTGCTCGCCGTGCTCGATGCGCGCATGGATGAAGTCTATTGGGCCGATTACGGATGGGATGCTGTTCAAGGCGAATGGGCGGTGTTGTCTCGACCGTCACTGGCGGCGCCGGATGCGCTCGTCGCTCCGCCGTCAGCCTTTACGCTGGCGGGCAATGCCGCTGCGGCGTTTGGCGAGCGCCTACCCGTCGCCTCGGCTGCCCACGTTGTCGACCATGAGGCCGTTCCGCACGCCGTGCCGCTTGCACACGTCGCATTGCGTGCCTATCGCGCCGGCCGAACGGCGCCGGCCGAGCAGGCCGCGCCCGAGTACATCCGCGACAAGGTGGCGCAGACGACGGCAGAGCGGCTCGCTGCGCGCACGGTCTCTAACGGAGAGTTGGCCCGATGAGCGGTGTTTTGCTGGCCGACCGGTACCTGTCGCCGATGACGGAGATTGACCTCGACGAAGTCGCGATCGTCGAGCGTGACGCCTACGAATTTCCATGGAGCCGCAACAACTTCGAGGATTCGCTGCGCAACGGCTATTTCGGTGTCTGTCTGCGGCATGTGACCGGCGCGCTGATGGGCTATTGCGTATTGATGCCCGTCGTCGACGAAATGCATTTGCTCAATTTGTGCGTCGCACCGCGAGCGCAGCGTACGGGCGCGGGCCTTGCGCTCTTGCGAGAAGCGGTGCGTATTGCGCGCGGCGAGGGGCTCTGCGGCATGCTGCTCGAGGTGCGACCGTCGAACTTGCGTGCTGTGCATCTCTATCAGCGCTTCGGCTTCGTCACGATCGGCTGCCGCAAGAACTACTATCCGGCACGGCACCGGGGCCGCGAAGACGCGCTCGTCATGCGATTCGGATTTGAAATGGAGGGGCAGCATGGCGCTCGATGAAGCCGTCCTCGAAACGTTGGGACTGGCACCGTTGTGGGTGCGGCGCGGCTCGAGCGAGACCGTGACTGCACACGCGGACGCCCCGCTGCAGGACGGCACGAGTGCCGCGGGCGCTTCTAATGCCGCTCATGCTGCTCGTATCTTTGAGCAATCCGGGGCGGCCGCTGACGGGGCGCATACGCCTTCGTCAAGCAAGCCGGCAAGTCTCGACACAGGCGGCAGGAAAGAAGACGCTGATTCAACCGACGCGAGGCGCGTCGCGGTGGCGCGAGATGCCGTACTGCCCGATGTCGCAGCAGATGTGCCGAGCTCGACGCATATCGACGTTGATCGCGCGCTCACATCGGCACCTGCCGCCGCAATCGAACCTGCGCCGCCAAGCAACGTCGACAGGGCACAGTCCGTCGAGGCGCTCGATTGGGCGGCGCTCGAAGCGCGCGTCGCCGGCTGCGAACGCTGCCGCCTTTGCGAGAATCGGACGAAGACGGTGTTTGGCGTGGGCGATCGCGAGGCCGACTGGATGTTGATCGGCGAAGCACCCGGTGAGAACGAGGATAAGCAGGGCGAGCCCTTCGTGGGGCAAGCTGGCAAGCTGCTCGACGGCATGCTGCATGCGCTGGGTCTTGCGCGCGGCAACAACGTCTACATCGCGAATGTCGTCAAATGCAGGCCGCCGGGCAACCGCAATCCCGAACCCGATGAAGCGGCGAGCTGCGAACCCTACTTGCAGCGCCAAGTGGCACTCGTCAAGCCGAAGCTGATCGTGGCGCTGGGACGTGTCGCCGCCCAGAATCTGCTGAAGACGGACGCCAGCATTTCTTCGTTGCGCGGGCGTGTTCACCGGTACGAGGACGTGCCCGTCGTCGTCACCTATCATCCCGCGTATTTGCTGCGTAGCTTGCCTGACAAAGCCAAGGCGTGGGTCGACCTGTGCCTCGCGCGTGAGGCGTACCGGCAGTCGCTCGCGCAACGGGCCGGCCAATGAATCAGCACGAGCCGGCCGCGCAGACAGCCGCGCTCGAAACGTTGCTTGACAACGTCCGCGACAGTACGGTGCGCGACCTTGCGTGGCTCCTTTTCAGTCGGTCGCTGCTACGCGAGCAGCCGCCGCTCGGCAAAGTCGCCCGCCCCTTCGAAACCGCAGACGAGGCGGCTGCCGTAGAGGCGTGGCTCTTGGCCCTCGATCGCGACGCACAGCCGCTGCGAGAAGCGATGGCTGCCTCCCGGCCGACGAGGCTCGGCCGCTACGCCGAGTGCCTGTTGGCGTACTTCCTCACCCAGGGTCCGGCGCCGCGGCTGATCGCGGCCAATGTGGCATTGCGCTCGGCGGGCCGAACCATCGGGGAATGCGACTTTCTTGTCGAGTCGGCGCTCGGGCGTCGAATGCATTGGGAGCTTGCCGTCAAATGCTATCTGCACGTGGGCGGCGATCGAGGGGCGCTTGCCGACTATGTCGGGCCAAACCTGCAAGACCGGTTCGACGTCAAGCTCGCCCGTCTGCTCGACCATCAGCTGCCGCTGTCGGCACGCGACGAATTTGCTTCACTCGGCCATGCCGGCCCGTGGGAGGCGCAGATGTTCGTCAAAGGCTGGCTCTTTTACCGATGGGAGGAAGGGCGAAGCCATTCGCTGCGCGGTGCGCCCGATGCCGTTGATCCGCTTCATGCACGCGGTTTCTGGGTGACACAGGGGCAATGGCTGAGCTTCGCTGAATCGGTGCGCCTATCGGCGGCGCAGTCGGCGCCGCAATCGCGGGCGCAATGCGGACCGGCTGTTGCATGGTCTGTGCTGCCGCGCCTTGCGTGGCTCGCGCCGCGGCGGCTCGCCATGGGCGGTGATGACGGAGAGGTCGACCTCAATGCGGCGCACTCGCTTGCCGAGCGTTTAGCGCTAAGTGGTCCGACGATGGTCGCGGCGTTCTTGCCTGAGGAGGGCGAGGGCGGCGAAGGCGACGGCGCCCCAGCGACTTGGCGAGAATACGCACGCGGCTTCGTGGTTCCCGACGATTGGCCGCAGCACGCCGAGGCCTTCGCGACGGGCGCCTACCACCAACGGTGAAAGTGATGGAGCGGCCCGACGCCGCTGCCCACTTGGAGCCGCTCGCTTTGCTTCAAGGCGTCGAGCAGGTAAGCCTTGGCATCGCTAATGGCGCTAGGGAGATCGGCGCGCTGTGGCGTGAGTGCGGCGATGGCCGACGAGAGCGTGCACCCGGTGCCGTGCGTGTTCGAGACGGCAATGCGCGGCCCATCGAAGCGCCGCGCGCCGCTGCCGTCGATGAGCCAATCCGGGCTGTCGGATGCAGCAAGGTGGCCGCCTTTCATCAGCACCGCGCGTGCCCCGAGCGCGCGCAGCGCCTCGCCTTGGCGCAACATGTCGGCCTCATCGCCCGCCGGTGCCACGCCGAGCAGCGCACCGGCCTCCGGCAAATTCGGGGTGACGAGCGTGGCGAGCGGGAGCAGCTCCTCGCGCAGGGCGGCGATCGCATCGGGCTCGAGCAGCGCATGCTGGCTCTTGGAGAGCATCACCGTGTCGAGCACGATACAAGGCGGCTGGTAGCGCGCTAACGCGGCGGCGACCGCACGCACGACAGCGGCGTTGGCCAGCATGCCGATCTTGACCGCGTCGATGCGGATATCGCTGAGCACAGCGTCGAGCTGCGCCGCGACGAACGCCGCATCGGGGGTGTGAATGGCTGTCACGCCGCGCGTGTTTTGCGCGGTGAGCGCGGTGATGACGCTCGCGCCATAAGCGCCGAGTGCTGAAAACGTCTTGAGATCGGCCTGGATACCGGCGCCGCCACCTGAATCGGATCCGGCGATCGTGAGGACGTTGGGAATAGAACGGGGCATGGCACGGCCTGCAAAAGAACGAAAGGTGTCGAAGCGGTAAAGCTGCTTAATAGTTACTTTGTGGCTGCTTAGTGCTTGACTTCGCCGATGAGGGCGACGGCGTCGAACGCGCGCTGATTCGCTTGATGCCGGCGCATGACCATCCACATCATCAGGCATACGAACGTGCCGAACAGCACGATGACGACCGACACGGGGACGTCGAGCCAGACGAGCACCGCATAAAGGCAAAGCATGACGAGGACCGAGAGATTCTCGTTGAAGTTTTGCACGGCGATGGAGTGACCGGCCGAGAGCAGCACATGTCCGCGGTGCTGCAGTAGCGCATTCATCGGCACGACGAAGAATCCCGAAAGCGCACCGACAATCATGAGGAACAGATACGCGATGATGAGATAGCCGGGCACATGCATGCGCCCAAAGTACACGCCCCAGTTTGCGGGAATGAGATCGCGTGTATAGAAAGCCATCACCATGACGGCGATGCCCATCGCGACACCAACGGGCAGCACACTCAGCGATTTCTTCAGCGGTACTTTCGCCGCTGCGAGCACGGCACCGAGCGCCACGCCGAGCGCGACGATGGCTTGCAAGATGGCGCCCTCCGAAAGCGACATGCCGAGCGAGACCTCGGCCCATTTGAGAACGATGAATTGCAGCGTGGCGCCTGCACCCCAAAAAAGGGTCGTCACGGCCAGCGAAATTTGCCCTAGCTTGTCATGCCACAGAGCCAGAAAGCAATCGGCGAACTCGGTGACGAGCCTGATCGGGCCATGCGCCTGTCTCGGATAGCGTGCGCCGGTATCGGGAATGCGCAAGTTGAAGACAGCCGCGACGATGTAGATGCCGACGATGATGAGCATCGCCGCCTCGGCGGGCGTGGCGACGAACGGGATTTTGTGCCGGACGATATGGGCTGCGATATGCGGGCTGATCAGCGCGCCGCCGAGCACGGTACCGAGGATGATCGACGCGACGGTGGTGCCTTCGATCCAGCCGTTGGCGGCGACAAGCCGCTCGGGCGGCAGCAGCTCCGTCAGGATGCCGTACTTCGCGGGCGAGTAGGCGGCGGCGCCGAAGCCGACGACGCCGTACGCGGCGAGCGGGTGCGCGCCGAACAGCATGAAGAGGCACCCCGCGATTTTGATCGTATTCGTGATAAACATGACGCGTCCTTTCGGGCGCGAATCGGCAAATGCGCCGACGAATGCGGCCAGGACGACGTACGACAGCACAAAAAAGAGCTTGAGCAGCGGCGTCATCCAGTTCGGGGCGTGGAGGTCTTTCAGCAGGGCAATGGCAGCGATGAGAAGGGCGCTATCGGCCAGCGACGAGAAGAACTGCGCGGCCATGATGGAGTAAAAACCTTTTTTCATCTGATGCGATGTTGTCCTCGCTGCGGTCGTCCGCCGCGCGAGTGAGGCGTTCGGGACCTATGCCGTTCGAAATGGGTTGTGCGCACGGCTTTATATCACGAAAATAGGTAGCTTCGGACTGCCGCAGCGCCGCCGACAGCGCGCGCGCTGACAGTTCATTCTATTTTGCGTGAAAGGGCGCCGCACGTCCTTGTGCACGGCTATCGCCCTTGACGCCCTTTACCCAGACGAAAACGCCTATGCCGCGCCCGTTGCTCGCCACCATCCATACTGCCGCATTAGCCAACAACCTTGCTGTCGCCCGCCGTCACGCACCGCATTCGAAGGTCTGGGCCGTCGTCAAGGCCAATGCGTATGGACACGGGCTCGCGCGTGCTTTCCCCGGATTGCGCGCGACCGACGGATTCGGCCTGCTCGATCTCGAAGAGGCGGTCAAGCTGCGCGAGCTGGGCTGGGCTGGGCCGATTCTTCTGTTGGAGGGCTTCTTCCGGCCGACGGACATCGACGTCATCGACCGCTACAGCCTCACGACGACAGTGCATAGCGACGAGCAGCTGCGCATGCTGGAAATGGCGCGCCTGTCCAAGCCTGTCAACATTCAGCTCAAGATGAACACCGGCATGAACCGGTTAGGCTACACGCCCGAGAAGTTCCGCGCGGGCTGGGAACGCGCGCGCACTTGCTCCGGCATCGGTCAGATTGTGTTGATGACGCATTTTTCGGATGCCGATAGCGAACGGGGCATTGGCGACCAGATGGCGGCGTTCGAGCGTGGGGCGGAAGGGATAGCGGGCGCGCGCAGCCTTGCGAACTCGGCTGCGACACTGTGGCACCCCGAGTCGCATTTCGACTGGGTTCGGCCCGGGATCATGCTGTATGGTGCGTCCCCATCGGGGGTGACGGCGGCCATCGAGGGGATTGGGCTGCAGCCGGCGATGACGCTCGCCTCGGAATTGATCGGCGTGCAGGCTATCGCCTCGGGGCAGTCGGTCGGCTATGGCGCGAAGTTTGTCGCGCAGGGGCCGATGCGCATCGGCGTAGTGGCTTGCGGCTATGCCGACGGCTATCCGCGCTCAGCGCCCGAAGGCACGCCGATTGTCGTCGATGGCGTGCGCACACGCGTCGTGGGGCGTGTGTCGATGGACATGATCACCGTCGATCTGACGCCTTGCCCCACCGCAGGTGTCGGCTCGCGCGTCGAGTTGTGGGGCACGCAGCTGCCCATTGACGATGTCGCCCGCGAGTGCGGCACAATCGGCTACGAGCTAATGTGCGCGGTGGCGCAACGGGTGCCTGTGCGCGCGGAGTAGGCCGATTCCCGGTTTTTGACGCTGGCTGCGCACAGCGCGCACCAGCACCACAACGACAAAGAGCAAAGGCGCGTGGCAAAACAGAAGACGACGTACAACTGCACGGAATGCGGGGGACAAGCCCCGAAATGGCAAGGGCAATGCCCAGCGTGCGGGGCGTGGAACACACTGGTGGAAACGGTCGAGCAGGCCGCAAGCGGCCATCGATTTCAATCGCTCGCCAAAAGCGCGCCGATACAGCGCCTGGCGGATATCGAGGCGGCTGACGTTCCGCGTTTTTCGACCGGCATCGGAGAGTTCGACCGCGTGCTGGGAGGCGGTTTCGTCGCAGGCGGCGTCGTGCTGATCGGGGGCGACCCTGGCATCGGAAAATCGACGCTGCTGTTGCAATCGCTCGCAACGCTTGCCGACGACCGCCGTGCGCTATATATCAGCGGGGAGGAATCGGCGGCGCAAATCGGGTTGCGCGCACAGCGTCTCGCGTTGCTGGAGCCGGGCTCGAAGGCCGCTGAGCTCAAGCTGCTTGCGGAAATCCAACTCGAGAAAATCCAGGCGGCCATCGAGACTGAGCGGCCTGACGTGGCCGTTGTCGATTCGATTCAAACCATTTATTCGGAAGCGCTGACCTCGGCTCCGGGATCGGTCGCGCAGGTGCGCGAGTGCGCGGCGCAACTGACGCGCGTTGCCAAGCAATCGGGGACGACCGTCGTCATGGTCGGGCATGTGACGAAAGAAGGCAGCCTCGCCGGCCCGCGTGTGCTGGAGCATATCGTCGACACTGTGCTCTATTTCGAAGGGGATACACACTCGTCGTTTCGCCTCGTGCGTGCGTTCAAGAACCGCTTCGGGGCGGTCAACGAGCTCGGCGTTTTCGCAATGACGGAGCGCGGCTTGCGCGGCGTCGCCAATCCGTCGGCGCTTTTTCTGTCGCAGCACGAGCAAATCGTGCCCGGCTCTTGCGTGCTCGTGACGCAGGAGGGCTCGCGGCCCCTGCTTGTAGAGATTCAGGCGCTCGTCGACACCGCCCATGTACCCAACCCGCGGCGCCTGGCGGTCGGGCTCGAGCAAAACCGTCTCGCCATGCTGCTGGCCGTGTTGCACCGGCACGCCGGCATCGCCTGTTTCGATCAGGACGTGTTTCTCAACGCCGTTGGCGGCGTCAAGATCGCCGAGCCGGCGGCCGATCTGGCCGTGCTGCTCGCGATCCATTCGTCGATGCGCAATAAGCCGCTGCCGAAGGGACTGATTGTGTTCGGGGAAGTGGGCCTTGCGGGCGAAATCCGACCGTCGCCGCGCGGCCAGGAACGCCTCAAAGAGGCGGCCAAGCTCGGCTTCACCGCCGCGCTGATCCCGAAAGCGAATGCGCCCAAGCAAGGCATCGATGGCCTGCAGGTGCTGGCCGTCGAGCGCCTCGAGGAAGCGATCAGTCGCGTCAAAGAGCTCGAGTAGCGGGGCGCTGCTACCGCGCGGCGTTTTGGGATGCTCTCATGGGGACAGCCTTTGACGTGCCTGGGCGTCGCGCGGTGAACCCTTTCCCCTTGACCCTCTTACAGGTCGACTGCTTCAGAGCCGTCAGACCACCCCACCTCATCGCCACAAAACAGCACGTGACGACGAGCCTCTTCCAACGTCAAGACCGGCGAGACGCAGCAATCGAGTGGTTCCAGTAATTCGAGCCAATCCGCGAGCGGTTGCGTCGCGATTCGCTCGGCGAACTCGCGCGTGAGCGCGGCTGCGTCGGGGCCACCGATCGCCTGCCCGAGGCTCCAATGGCGGCTCGCCCAGTCTTCGCGGCCGAGCGTACGGCATAGGCGTTCCCAGAATTTCAGTTCGAGCGCGCCAACCGCAAGCCATCGCCCGTCGGCCGTACGGTAGACGTTGTAGCAAGGTACCCCGCCGTTGAGCAGACCGACGCCAATGTCAGTGAGTTGGGGACTGGGACTCTCGCTGTCGTCAGCAGGTATGCCTGCCGCGCTTGCCTCCGTTTCCTTGTCCTCGAGCATGGCTCGCGCGACGACATCGTTGTCGTGTAGGGCATGCGTCATCGAGATGTCGACAAACGTGCCGTCGCCGCCGCGAGCGACCTGCCAGAGTGCCGCCAGGATCTGCGTGGTGGCCGTCGCGGCACCGCCGAGCAGATCGGCGATCGGGATAGTCGGGATGACGGGTTTGCCGTCGGCGGCCCGCATCGCGTCGAGTACACCCGCATAGCTCAGGTAGTTGAGGTCGTGTCCGGGCCGATGCGAAAGGGGGCCGTGTGAGCCGTACCCGGTGATGGCGCAGTAGACGAGCTTGGGATTGATCGCGGCGAGGCTCGCATAATCGAGCCCGAGGCGTGCCATGACGCCCGGCCGAAAGCTTTCGACGAGTACGTGCGACTCGCGTACGAGCGCGCGCAGCACCGTACAACCTGTTTCTGTCTTCAGATCGAGCCGCGTTTCGCGCTTGCCGCGATTGGCGATCCGGTAAAGGGCGCTCGGTCGGCCCGCGGCGCGGTCGGCGGCGCCTTGCATCATTGTGCGCGCGCCGTCTCCGTTACCTGGCTCCTCGATCTTGAGCACATCGGCTCCCAGCTCTGCGAGCCGCAGTGTGGCGAGCGGGCCGGGCAAAAGGCGCGTGAGGTCGAGCACGCGTAGACCTCGCAACGGGGCATGCGTCGTCAAAAGTCACCTCCCATTGAGAGCAGTGTCGTTCAGAATGAGCGCCCGAGCGCTGACTCTCGTCCCTGCGAAAGCAGCGCATCGTACCCAGGGCCGTATGAAAGAGGGCCGGGGCAATGGCGTCCGTTGAATACTAGCCAATCTGCTCCAATTCCTCTTGCGCCTCTAGCCATTCGGCTTCCAGCGTTTCGAGGCGCGCGTGCACATCCGCCTGCTGCCTGATGGCCTGCGTGAGCTTTGCTTTCATTTCAGGCGCATAGCTGGCGGTATCGGCAACGAAGGCATCGAGCGTGGCCTTTTCCGCGTTTAATGCGTCCATCTCCTTTTCGAGCCGTGCGATGCGTGTTTGAAGCGGCTTCTTCAGGTGCGAGAGCTTTTGCCGCGCCTGTGCTTCCAGGCGCCGCTGGTCTTTGCGGTTCGCACTCGCGTCTGCCTCCGCGTCTGTGCTGCCGAGCGCGGCGGATGCATTCGTGCGGCCACCGGCGCTGGCCGCTTTGGCCTCTTCGCGGGCTTGCGCGGCGTGCGCGAGGAGCCAGTCGCGGTAATCGTCGAGGTCGCCGTCGAAGGGCTGCACGCGACCGTTGGCTACGAGCATGAACTGGTCCGTGCTCGCGCGCAGCAAATGGCGGTCGTGAGACACGAGGATCAGCGTGCCTTCGAACTGCGCGAGCGCCATCGTCAGAGCATGACGCGTTTCGAGATCGAGGTGGTTAGTAGGCTCGTCGAGCAGCAGCAGGTTCGGCTTTTGCCAGATGATGAGCGCGAGTGCGAGTCGTGCTTTCTCGCCGCCCGAAAACGGCGCGATGGGCGAGCTGGCCATGTCGCCCGAGAAGTTGAAGCTGCCCAGGTAATCACGCAGCTCTTGCTCGCGGGCGTCAGGCGCGATGCGGGCGAGATGCGCGAGCGCTGAATCTTCGGCCCGCAGCGTTTCCAACTGGTGCTGAGCGAAGTAGCCGATTGCGAGCCCACGGCCTTGCCGCATTGCGCCGGCCAGGGGCGCAAGCGTGTCGGCCAACGTTTTCACGAGCGTCGACTTGCCTTGCCCATTCGCGCCGAGCAATCCGATGCGCTGACCGCCCTGGATCGAGAGCGAGACGCCGTGGACGATCGGGATTTCTCGGCCGTCCTCGGCGAGGTAGCCGCACCGGACGTCCTCCATGACGAGCATGGGGTTGGGTGCGGCATCGGGCGTGCGGAACTCGAACGTGAAGGGCGATGCGCTATGCGCAGGCGCAATGAGTTCCATCTTCTCGAGCGCCTTCATGCGGCTTTGCGCTTGCCGCGCCTTGGTGGCCTTGGCCTTGAAGCGGTCGATAAAGCTTTGCAGGTGCGCAATCGTCTTCTGCTGCTTCTCGTAGGAGCTTTGCTGGAGCATCAATTGCTGCCCACGCAGTATCTCGAACTGCGAGTAGTTGCCGCCGTAACGCTTGACTTGCTGGTTCTCGAGGTGAAGTGTGACGTTGCAGATCGAATCGAGAAATTCGCGATCGTGCGAGATCACGAGGAGCGTGCCCGTGTAGCGGTGCAGCCAGTCTTCGAGCCAGACGATGGCGTCGAGATCGAGGTGGTTCGTCGGCTCGTCGAGCAGCAGTAGATCCGAGCGGCACATGAGCGCCTGGGCGAGATTGAGCCGCATGCGCCAGCCACCCGAGAAGCTGGCGACGCTTTCGCGCGTTTGCGCGAGCGTGAAGCCGAGCCCGAGCAGCAGTGCTTGGGCACGTGCCGGTGCCGTGTAGCCGTCGGCATCCGCAAACGCGGCGTGGGCATGGGCGAGCGCCTCGCCGTCATGCGCGGCATCGGCTTTGGCCATTTGCGTTTCGATTTCGCGCAGGGCGGCGTCGCCGTCGAGCGTGTATTCGAGTGCAGACCGCTCGACCGCGGGCGTTTCTTGTGCGACATGCGCGATCTGCCACGAGGGCGGCAGCGAGACGTCCCCGCCATCGGGGTGCAATTCGCCGCGCAGGACGGAGAAAAGCGTCGTTTTGCCGGCCCCGTTTGCGCCCACGAGCCCGGCTTTCTCGCCGGGGTTGAGTGCAAACGTGGTGGATTCGAAAAGCGGCTTGACGCCGCGCGCGAGACTGAACTGATTGAACCGGATCACGACGGAGTTGGGCCGTTGGAAGCGAAAAGCGCTATTTTAGACGGCTCTCGCGGCGCGAACGTGAGAGAAGTGGCATCGCTTGGTCAGGCAGGCACGGAGAGAGACGCAGATGCCATGGTCACCCTGTCCCTGTTTCGCATAGACTGCGTGTTTTATTGCGGAGGCGTCGATGGACTCGGTCTACACTTTTTCGGCGCAGAGGCTGGGCGGCGAAACAATCGGCCTCGATGGCTATCGCGGCAAGGTGCTTTTGATCGTGAACACCGCAAGCGAGTGTGGCTTCACGCCGCAGTACGCGGGGCTGCAGAAGCTTCATGAGCAGTACGGTGCGCGCGGTTTTGCGGTGCTCGGGTTTCCATGCAACCAATTTGGCAAGCAGGAACCGGGCGATGCTGCGCAGATCGGCAGCTTCTGCGAAAAGAACTTCGGCGTGACATTTCCGATGTTCGACAAGATCGACGTTAAAGGGCCGAACGCCCATCCGCTCTATCGTTACTTGACGAGTGCGGCACCGGGGCTTTTGTGGACCAAAGCGGTCAAGTGGAATTTCACCAAGTTTCTCGTCGACCGCAATGGCGAGGTGGTGAAGCGGTACGCGCCTCGGACGAAGCCTGAAGCTTTGCACCGCAGTATCGAAGCGTTACTTTAGCGATGGCAGAGGAGGAGACCCTGGTGGTTCCTTACACTACGCCTGGACGTCGGAAAGTGGGGCGCACAAAAAATTGATAGCCAAGCGTTTGTTTGTTTCCTGGGAAGGAAGAGTCGCTCTGCTACAAGACTGAGATCGAGCGGTCTTTCTGCCTCGTACTCTTGGCGGATCCAATTCAGCGCTCGCGAGCCAGAGTAGCGCTCGCAGAGCGTCGCGAATGGTCAAAGAATCGGTGAAAAAAGCCGCGCCAGATGCATGACAACGCGTCGCATCGCCGGCGCCTCACGGTAGTGCCTTGGTTCGACTTGATCCGCTTGTGCGAAGTCTTTGGCGAGCATCCGCTCGACTTCGGCTGCGAATTGACGATCCACCGTCAACACCATAATTTCGAAGTTGAGCCGAAATGAACGATTGTCGAGATTGGCGCTGCCGATGGCCGCTGCAACGTCGTCAATAAGGATGACTTTCTGGTGCAAAAAGCCCGGCCGGTATCGAAAGACGCGCACGCCGGCGCGCACCAGATCGTAGGCATAAAGCTTGGACGCTTCGAAAACGACGTAATGATCGCGCCGGCTTGGAATCAGGATCCTCACGTCGACCCCCCGCATGACGGCTAGTCGAAGCGCCGCAACTACGGCTTCGTCAGGAATCAAGTAGGGCGTGGTGATCCAGATTCGCTCTTGTGCCGCGTTGATGGCCTCGACGAAGAACAGCGAGCCCGTTTCGGCCTTGTCGGCAGGGCTCGGCGCGACGACGAGACAATGCATATCGTGCGTGCTGCCCACCGCCTTGGGCGCTTCGGCTTGCGGGGGCTCGAGATGCGGCAGCCGTTGCGTTGCCCAATGCCAATCTTCGAGAAACACGAACTGCACGCTCGCCACGACGGGCCCACGCATTTCAATGTGCGTGTCGCGCCAGGGCGAAAGACGCGGATCGCCTCCCATATATTCGATACCGACGTTGTGACCGCCGACGAACGCGCGTTCGCCGTCGACGACCACGATCTTGCGATGGTTGCGAAAGTTGAGCTGGAAGCGGTTGACAAAGCGCTCGTCGGTCGCGAAGGGGTGAACATCGACGCCGCCCGTCAGCAGTTCTGAGACGTAGCGCGTCGGCAAATCAAAGCAGCCGATGCTGTCGTAAAGAAAATACACGTGCACACCTTCGGCGGCCTTGGCGATCAGAAGATCCTTCAACATCCTGCCAAGCGGGTCGTCGCGCACGATAAAGAACTGTACGAGCACGTAACGGCGCGCGTCCTCAATGGCGTCGAGGATCGCGGCGAACGTCGCGTCCCCGTCGACGAGCGTGCGCACGGCGTTGCCGGGCAAGAACGGCATGCCGCTCAAGCCTGTCAACGCTCGGACAACGTGGAGCCCGAGTGCCTCGGAGGGCCATGACGACGAGGAGGCGCGAACCTCCCAGTCGTGGGGCTGAGCGCGCGTGCGCAGCAACTCGTTTCCGAGCCGGCGCGCATCGACGTACCCCGAAAATTTGCTGCGCCCGAGAAAGAGATAAGGCACGAGCGTCAGGTAGGGCATCGCGACGAGCGAGACTGCCCAAGCCACTGCGCCCTGGGAGGTACGCGTGTTCAGAACGGCGTGAATCGCGGCCACCACGCCGAGCAGATGCGCGACGAAGATCAGGCTGCCGAGAGAAAGCCAGTTGAATTCAAAATGCATGCGCGCGTGAGATTCCCGGTTTGGTTCCGCAGGAAGGCGGACCACGTGTTGCTGCCCTTCTCGCATCTTACAGAACGCGTTCAATCAGGGGCAGATGCCTATTCGAATTGAGACACTCCGACGCTTAAGGTGGTGCGATGCTCAGTTGCCACGGCGCAGCACGATGCCGTCGACGAGCGAAAGCTGCGCAATCGCGTAGGTGGCCCAGATACCGTAGCCGCTGCCCGGGAACGTGCCGATGAAGCGATCGATGGCGATCATTGCGTCTGAAGAAACGAAGGCGAGGCCACCGAGCGCGACGGTGACGTGCGGCAGACGCGCGCTGACAGCGAGGCTCGCCATCGCACATAACACGAGCATATAAGCTGCGACGGGTGCCTTGAGTTCGCCCAAATGCGGCAGGAACCCAACGTAGGCGAGAAGCGCGGCGCCCCAGAGGAGTGGTAGCGCAATGCGTCGCCAGCCTCGCGGCTGCCCCGCGAGCGGTGCGAGCAGCGCGCAGTAAGCGACGTGTGCGATCAGAAACGCGGAGAGACCGCCGATAAACGAAAACGACAGCTGAGGCATCGCAAGCAGTGCGTCGCCCATTGTCGAGGCGGCGAGCGCTGCGCAGAGCCATGTTCGCTCGCGCGTCGATGCGTGATGTCTGCTGGTTAGCAGGAGCAGCACGGGCATCAGCACCTTCGCCGCAGCTTGGTCAGGGTAGGGCGCGTCCCGCAGCGATACGCCATAAGCCACCGCCGCTAACGCGGCGGCGAGCCAAAGGCGGCGTGCTTGCGACAGGGTTTCGGCGGCTTCGCGTTCGCGGGGCATTGTCGATGGCATGACCTGAGGCGATGAGCGACATGGCGCAATCGATGAGGCTGCCGAGGCGAGCTTGCCAAGCCCGTTCGCCTCGCGTGCACAAAGGCACGCCGCAAACGCGCTTATGAACGCACGCTAAAAACGCATGCGATCATCGGCTCGACGGCAAATCCTGCGCCTGAATCAAAAACACGCTGTTCTCGCCGGCGCTCGTGGGCAGCCAAACGAGCTCGAGCCCGCCGAGCGCAGCTTCCACGTTCGCCCGCTCGTTACCGATTTCGACGACGAGCACGCCGTTGTCTTCGAGCCAGTCGCGCGCCTGCCTGACGATACGGCGCACGACGTCCATGCCGTCCTCGCCGCCGGCGAGCGCAAGCTCGGGCTCGTGGCCGTATTCGGCGGGCAGGCTTTCCATCGACGCACGATTGACGTACGGCGGATTGGCGAGGATGACGTTGTAACGCCGTTCCGGTAGGGGTGCAAAGAGGTCACCCTCGAAAAGAGCGACGCGATCGTCGAGGCCGTGATCGGCGACATTGATCTGCGCAACTTCGAGCGCCTGTGGCGAAATGTCGACGGCATCGACATCGGCATTCTGAAACGCGTCGGCCGCAAGAATAGCGAGGCAGCCAGAGCCTGTGCAAAGCTCGAGTACCGCGCCGACTTCGTCGGGATCGGCGACGTACGGCTGCAGGCCGTCTTCGAGCAGCTCGCCGATGAACGAACGCGGCACGATTACGCGCTCGTCGACGTAGAAACGCCGTCCGTGCATCCATGCTTCGCGCGTGATGTAGGCCGCGGGCAACCGATCGGTCGCGCGGCGGTCGATTACCTTGACCACGTCTTCGATTTCAGTATCGAGGAGCCGTGCGTCGAGAAACGGCTCGAGCAGATCGAGCGGCAAATGCAGCGTGTGCAGGATGAGATACGCGGCTTCGTCGTAAGCGTTCGTCGTGCCGTGGCCAAAGGCAAGTTGTGCGGCAGTGAAGCGCGATACGGCATAGCGCAGTAGGTCGCGCACGGTGGCAAAGGGCGTGGTCGTCATGGATATCGTCATGGCTCGGAAAGGGGGCGGCGCGTTTTGCTACGCGATCAAGGCTTCAAGCACGCGCCGGTAAACGTTCTTCAGCGGATCGATGAAAGCCAGCTCGATGTGCTCGTCGATCTTGTGGATGCTGCCGTTGGGCGGCCCAAATTCGACCACCTGCTTGCAAATGCGCGCGATGAAGCGGCCGTCGGACGTGCCGCCCGTCGTCGAAAGCTCAGTGGCGACGCCCGTCTCGTCCTTGATCGCCTGCGCGAGGGCATCCGAGAGTTCGCCGCGCGGCGTGAGAAACGGCAGACCGCTCACTGTCCACGCGAGCTCGTAATCGAGGCCGTGTTTGTCGAGAATCGCGTGTACGCGCTGTTGCAGGCCTTCGACGGTGCTCGCCGTGGAGAACCGGAAGTTGAACAGCAGCTCTGCATGGCCGGGGATGATGTTGGACGCGCCCGTCCCGCTATGCATATTCGACACTTGCCAGGTGGTTGGCGGAAAGTACTCGTTGCCGCTGTCCCAATGTTCGGCGACGAGATCGGCCAGGGCGGGTGCCAGCAGGTGGATCGGGTTTTTTGCCAGATGCGGATAAGCGATGTGGCCTTGCAGCCCCTTGACCGTCAGTTTGCCCGACATCGAGCCGCGCCGGCCGTTTTTGACGACGTCGCCGAGCGTCGCAGTTGAGGTGGGCTCCCCGACGATGCAGTAATCGAGCGTCTCCCCCCGCGCCTGCAAGGCTTCGACGACCTTGACCGTGCCGTCCGTCGCGGGACCTTCCTCGTCGCTCGTGATGAGAAAGGCAATCGAGCCGCGATGGTCGGGATGCGCAGCGACGAATTCCTCGCTCGAGACGACGAAGGCGGCGATCGACGTCTTCATGTCCGCGGCCCCGCGACCATAGAGCTTGCCGTCACGCTGCGTCGGTGCGAAGGGCGGCGAGTTCCATTGCTCGAGCGGCCCGGTCGGCACCACATCGGTATGGCCCGCGAAGGTCAGCAGCTTGCCGCGTGCGCCTTCCGTGCCGCGCTTGACGGCCCATAAATTGGTGACGCCGTGAGAAGCGATCGTTTCGCAAGCGAAGCCGATCGCTTGGAGCCGTTCAATCAGAATCTGTTGGCAATGTTGATCGTCAGGCGTGACGGAGGCGCGCGCGATCAGCTGTTCGGTGAGGGCAAGGGTGCGGGACATGGATGCGAACCCGTTTCGTATAAAAAATAGCCGGCTCTACTGGCCGGCAAGTTCAAATAGCGTTGTTGCTGATCCGCGGTGCTCAGGCGCTTCTACCAGCGCTTCTACCAGCATTACGCCGAGCACACGCCGTCGTGCCAATCGTTCCACCAATCCGCTCGTCGCTCTTGCGATCGACGGATCGACCGCGGGGGGCGCTCAGACGGCCGAACGGTAGGCGGCTCGCGAATCGAGCAGTCAACCGAAAAGCGTCTCGTATTCCGTTGCCGAGAATCCGAGCGACTTCACGCGCCCGTCGACGACTACAACGGGCCGCTTCACGATGGAAGGCTTCTCGGTCATGAGCGCGATCGCGCCGTCCACGGTTTCCGCTGCGGCCTTGGCTTCGTCGGTCAGCCCGCGCCAGGTCGTGCCGCGCCGATTCACCAGGGCGTCGAGCGACACGTCGGCGAGCCATGTTTGCACAAGCGCCGCGCTCAATCCCGCCTTTTTGAAGTCGTGAAACTCGAACGGCACGCCGTGGGCTTCGAGCCAAGTGCGCGCCTTTTTCACGGTATCGCAGTTCGGAATGCCGTAGACGACAGTTCGCGCTTTCATCTGTCAGTCGCCTCGCAGCAGCTCGTTCAAGCCGACCTTCGCGCGCGTCTTCGCATCCACTTTCTTCACGATGACAGCGCAATAGAGGCTGTGCGAGCCGTCCTTCGAAGGCAGGTTGCCCGACACGACGACGGAGCCCGGCGGCACATAGCCGTAGCTGACTTCGCCCGTCTCGCGATCGAAGATCTTCGTGCTCTGGCCGAGGTAGACGCCCATCGAGATGACGGAGTTCTCACCGACGATCACCCCTTCAACGATCTCGGAGCGCGCGCCGATAAAGCAGTTGTCTTCGATGATGACGGGGTTCGCCTGGAGCGGCTCGAGCACGCCGCCGATGCCGACGCCGCCCGACAGGTGCACGTTCTTGCCGATCTGCGCGCAAGAACCGACGGTCGCCCATGTATCGACCATCGTCCCCTCATCCACATAGGCGCCGATGTTCGTGTACGACGGCATCAGCACGACGTTGCGTGCGATGAACGCACCGCGACGCGCGATAGCCGGGGGCACCACGCGAAAGCCGCCCGCGGCGAAATCTTCGGCCGTGTAGTTGGCGAACTTCGACGGCACCTTGTCATAAAACTGCGAGTAGCCGCCGGCGGGCATCGGGACGTTGTCCTCGAGGCGGAACGAAAGCAGCACCGCTTTTTTCAACCACTGGTTGACGACCCATTGGCCATTTTCTTTCTGCGCGACGCGCAAGAGGCCTTTGTCGAGCTGCTCGATCGCATGCGCGACTGCCTCGCGCACTTCCGCGGGCGCCGCCTTCGGCGACAGCTCGGCGCGGTTTTCCCATGCGTTATCGATGATTTGCTGAAGTTGTTGCGACATATTCGTGGTTTCGCTGAGTGGGGTACAGATGGGGGCAGGCGGCGCGCCTCACGCGATGCGCAAAGCGCTGGGCGGTTCAGGCTCCGAGAGCGCGGCAGAACTCGACGATGCGGCGGGCGCCTTCGACGCACTCGTCAACTTCTGCGACGAGCGCGATGCGGACGAAATCGCGGCCTGGGTTCGCACCATGCGCGGTGCGCGCGAGATACGACCCTGGCAAGACCGTCACATTATAGTCGGCGTAGAGCCGATGGGCGAATTCGGTATCGGAGAGGCCGGTGCGCGCCACGTTAGCCCAAAGGTAGAACGCCGCGTCCGGCAGGCGTACGTCGAGCACATCCGCGAGCATGGGCGTCACGGTGGCGAATTTCTGCGCGTACTTGGCGCGGTTCTCACGTACGTGTGCTTCGTCGTTCCATGCCGCAATGCTCGCCGCCTGATAGACGGGCGAAAGCGCCGCGCCGTGGTAGGTCCGGTACAACAGGAAGCGCTTCAGCAAGGCGGCATCGCCGGCGACAAAGCCCGAGCGCATCCCCGGCACATTTGATCGCTTCGACAAGCTCGAGAGCATAACGAGGCGCTCGAAGCCGCGGCCGAGCCGGTGCGCGGCCTCGAGCCCGCCGAGCGGGGGCTGCGCTTCGTCGAAGTAAATTTCCGAGTAGCACTCGTCCGAGGCGATGACGAAGCCGTACCGGTCCGACAGCGAGAAGAGCTCGCGCCAGTCCTCGAGCGTCAGCACGGCACCCGTCGGGTTGCCGGGCGAGCAGACGTAAAGCAGCTGCGTGCGCGCCCAGACGTCGTCGGGCACGGCGCTGTAGTCGCAGGCGAAGTTGCGCGCCGGATCGCTGTTGACGAAATAAGGCTCAGCGCCGGCGAGCAGCGCTGCGCCCTCGTAGATTTGGTAAAACGGGTTCGGGCAGAGCACGACAGCGCCTGCGCGTGTGCCGTCGACCACCGTCTGCGCGAGCGCAAAGAGCGCCTCACGGGAGCCTGCAACGGGCAGCACTTGCGTCGCGGGATCGAGTGCGGGCAGGCCATAGCGGTTCGTCGCCCAGCCTGCGATCGTTGCGCGCAGCGCGTCCGTGCCTGCCGTCGCCGGATAGCTCGCGAGCGCGCCCAGCGAGGCGGTTACGGCGTCGCGGATCAAGGCCGGCGTGGCGTGTTTCGGTTCGCCGATGCCGAAGCTGATGTGCGGTACATCGGCGGGCGGCGTCGCGTCTTTCAGCAGCGCACGCAGCTTCTCGAACGGATAGGGCTGAAGGAGGTCCAGTCTGGGATTCACTGAAGTCACTTTAAGGTTCTGCGGATGCGGACGATCAAGTACGGCGAGTCAATCCGGAGCGGGCCATTATAGCCCGATAGGCGGGCGGCCCGGCGCGGGCTTTCGCCTGTTGCTGGTGCGTGCCTGATGTATCGCCGGATGCTCGTTCGACGCTTATTGCGGGATCGATATCGACTGGGACCGACATCGGCGAAAACAAATGTCCCAAACGCTCAATGGGTCATTTTATCGGAGCCCTCGGCAAAGGAAGTCGCATCAATGCGCTAACTAGCCGGCGTTATCTGGCTTCGGGGCGCGCCGAGCAGGCGTCCCCGGCCAAGTAGAACTTTCGGCCGGTTTGAGTTCGGTAGAAAGCAATGCCCTAATTTGGCAAACCATGCCGTGAAAGCTCGACGCGCCTTCTTATGCGTTTAAAGCAAGCCGATTGCGATGGTATGATTGCCGCCTGTAAGCGAGCCGGACGTGGAATGCTTTGGGTACACGGCTCGCGTTTCAATTGGCCGGGATCGCGGCGATGGCCTGCGTCTTGAACCCGCGCGCAGCGTGAAACCTGTCTATGGCAGGCAGCCTGCGTTTCGGCGGCATGGGCGCCGGGATTGCCGCAATCCGTTCGATCATCTCGTTAAAAAACAGCGATATCGCCGTGCGTCTCACCTCGATCAAACTCGCTGGCTTCAAATCCTTCGTCGACCCCACGCATTTTCAGGTGCCCGGCCAGTTGGTGGGCGTCGTCGGGCCGAACGGGTGCGGCAAGTCCAACATCATCGATGCCGTGCGCTGGGTGCTCGGCGAGTCGCGGGCCTCGGAGCTGCGCGGTGAATCGATGCAGGACGTCATTTTCAACGGCTCGACCGCGCGCAAGCCGGGCAGCCGCGCGAGCGTCGAGCTCGTGTTTGACAACGCCGACGGCCGGGCGGCCGGCCAGTGGGGCCAATACGCCGAGATTGCCGTGAAGCGCGTGCTGACGCGCGACGGTACGTCAAGCTACTACATCAACAATCTGCCCGCGCGGCGGCGCGACATCCAGGACATCTTCCTCGGTACAGGCCTCGGGCCGCGCGCCTACGCGATCATCGGGCAGGGCATGATCGCGCGCATTATCGAAGCGAAGCCCGAGGAGCTGCGCGTGTTTCTCGAAGAGGCGGCCGGTGTCTCGAAGTACAAGGAGCGCCGCCGTGAAACCGAGAACCGGCTGCACGACACGCGGGAGAACCTGACGCGTGTCGAGGACATCGTGCGTGAGCTTGGCGCCAACCTCGAAAAGCTCGAAGCACAGGCTGTTGTCGCGACGAAATTCAAGGAGTTGCAGGCCGACGGCGAAGAAAAGCAGCGCCTTTTGTGGCTGCTGCGCAAGAACGAGGCCACAGCCGAGCAGGCGCGCCAGGAGCGCGCCATCGGCGAAGCGCAATTGGCGCTCGAAGCGCAGACGGCGAGACTCAGGGAAGTCGAAGCCGATCTGGAGACGCTGCGTGTTGCGCACTATGCAGCAAGCGATGCGATGCAAGGCGCGCAGGGCGGGCTTTACGAGGCGAATGCCGAGGTGAGTCGCCTCGAGGCCGAGATCAAGTTCATCATCGAATCGCGCAATCGCGTGCAGAGCCAGATCGCAGCGCTTACGGCCCAGCGGGAGCAATGGCAGGCGCAGGCTGAAAAGGCCCGTGGCGATCTTGAGGACGCCGAGACGCAGCTTGCCATCGCCGAGGAGAAAGCTGCGCTCACCGAAGACGACGCGGCGGCGAAGCAAGACGCGCTTCCGGCACTTGAGACGCGCTGGCGAGATGCGCAATCGCAGCTGAACGACGAGCGTGCGTCCATAGCTCGCACGGAGCAGGCGCTCAAGCTCGAGGCCGCGCATCAACGCAATGCGGACCAGCAGTTGCAGCAGTTGCAGCAACGCCATGAGCGCCTGAAGGCCGAGGCGGGCGGGCTGGACGCGCCCGACGAGGCGCAGCTTGAAGAGCAGCGGATGCAGCTGGCCGAGCAGGAAGCGATCGTCGCTGAAGCTCAGGAGCGGCTTGCCGACGCACAGGAGGCGCTGCCGGCGCTAGACGCAGCGCGGCGCACCGCGCAGGAGCGCGTACAGGCCGAGAGCGCGCAGATCCATCAGCTCGAGGCGAGGCAGCTCGCGCTCAGGCAACTGCAGGATAACGTTCAGACCGAGGGCAAGATCCAGCCCTGGCTCGATAAGCACGAGCTTGGCGCCCTGCCGCGCCTTTGGAAGAAGCTCCATGTCGAGGCAGGCTGGGAAACGGCACTCGAATCGATCTTGCGCGAGCGCCTTGCCGCGCTTGAAGTGTCGAACCTCGATTGGGTAAAGGCCTTCGCAAGCGATGCGCCGCCCGCCAAGCTCGCGTTCTACGCGCCGCCGGCGGCAGCGGTGCCGCGCGAGACGCCAGTGGGGTTCACGCCGCTTCTGTCGCTGGTTCGCATCGATGACGCGGGTTTGCGCGCCGTACTGACGGACTGGCTGGGCAATGTGTACATTGCCGACGATCTGACGCAGGCGCTCGCGACGCGTTCGCAGTTGCCCGAGGGCGGAGCGCTCGTCGTCAAGGCGGGTCACGTCGTGACGCGCGTTGGCGTCCAGCTTTACGCGGCCGACTCCGAGCAGGCCGGCATGCTCGCGCGCCAGCAGGAGATCGAAAATCTGGTGCGTCAGGTGCGCGCGCAGACGCTGCTTGCCGATGAGGCGAAGACGGCGGCGATTCGCACCGAGGCGGCGCATACGCAAGCGTCGCAAACGCTCGCCGACGCGCGCTCGCAACTCGAGCGCGCCACGCAGCGCGTGCATGCGTTGCAGATGGAAGTGCTCAAGCTCACGCAGGCTCATGAGCGCTATACGCAGCGCAGCACCCAGATTCGCGAGGAACTGGCGGAGATCGGGGCGCAAATCGAGGAGCAACGCGCCCAGCGTGCCGAATCGGAGGAGAACTTCGAGCGGTACGATGGCGAACTCGCCGAACTGCAGGCGCGGTTCGAAGATAACCAACTGGCATTCGAGGCGCTCGATGAAGCGCTGGGGGATGCGCGTACAACGGCGCGCGAACTCGAGCGCGCAGCCGCGGATGCACGTTTTGCCGCTCGCAACATGGCGAGCCGGATCGAGGAACTCAAGCGCAGCATCCAGGTTGCGCATGATCAGAGCGAACGCGTCGCCGTCTCGCTTGAGGACGCACGCGCCGAGCTCGAGACGATCAATGAGCAGACAGCGCATACCGGCCTGCAAGACGCACTCGAGGTACGCGCGGCCAAGGAGGCCGCACTGGGGGCCGCGCGAGCGGAGCTCGATGATTTGACGACCAAGCTGCGCCAGGCCGACGAGACGCGGCTCGCGGCCGAGCGCTCGCTTCAGCCGCTGCGCGACCGAATCACTGAGCTGCAGCTGAAGGAGCAGGCCGCGCGCATCGCCGGTGAGCAGTTCATCGAGCAATTGACAGAGGCTGGCGTCGACGAGGCGCGCTTGCAGGAAAAGCTGACGCCCGATATGAAGCCGTCGTACCTGCAGGGCGAAGTGACGCGCATCAACAACGCGATCAACGCCCTCGGTCCGGTGAACATGGCGGCGCTCGACGAGCTCGCCGCTGCGAGCGAGCGCAAGACGTTCCTCGACGCACAATCGGCCGATCTCACGCGTGCGATCGAGACGCTCGAGGATGCGATTCGCAAGATCGACCAGGAAACCCGCACGCTGTTGCAGGGCACGTTCGAGGAGGTCAACCGGCACTTTGGCGAGCTTTTCCCGCGCCTCTTTGGCGGCGGGCAGGCGAAGCTGATCATGACCGGCGACGAGATTCTCGATGCCGGCGTGCAAGTGATGGCACAGCCGCCGGGCAAGAAAAACTCGACGATTCATTTGCTCTCGGGCGGAGAGAAGGCACTCACCGCGACGGCGTTGGTCTTCGCAATGTTCCAGCTCAACCCGGCGCCGTTTTGCCTGCTCGACGAGGTTGATGCACCGCTCGATGATGCCAACACCGAGCGCTTTGCCAATCTCGTTCGGGCCATGTCGGACAAGACTCAGTTTCTCTTCATCTCGCATAACAAGATCGCAATGGAAATGGCGCAGCAGCTCATTGGCGTGACGATGCAAGAGCAAGGCGTGTCGCGTATCGTCGCGGTCGACATGGAAACGGCTGCGGGTTTCGCCCAGAATACGGCTTGAGGGAGTAAGCCGTACGAGGCAGCGTGCGTTTGTGCCTCACGTGCGGCGAACGGCAGTCGCCAATAAAAGAATGCTTGATGGAGCGTGCATGGACGAGTTGACACTCGGGTTGATCGGCGCAGGCGCCGTGGTCGTAGCGGGAGTGGTCGCATATAACGCGTGGCAGGCAGCGAAGCTGCGGCGCCGGATGCCGAGGCCTATGCCGTCGGAGACAGCCGATTCGCAGCAGCGTCACGATCAAGAGGAAGAACCGCCGTTTATCGAGCCGGCGCGCTCGAACGTGCGCCGCGAGCCCGCGATAACCGATGAGGCGCACGCAGCCGAGCGAGCGCGCATCGAACCGAGCTTTGGGGGACCGGCACCGGCGGATACACCGGTCGACATCCAGGCTGAAGCGACGACACCGAATGGCTATCGGGTCGAGACTGAGGAAGATGGCGCGGGCGAGTCCGACGAAAAGTCTGGTGAGCGCGAGCGCGCCGAGTCCGGCGAGGATTCGATCGCCCCTGCCGCGACGACTATCTCGGCCCAGCCGCCGCATTGGGTCGACCGTCGCATCGATTGCGTCGTACCGATCCGCCTCGGCGCTCCCATTGCGGGTGACAAGGTCGTGCCGCTCGCGCAGCGGCTGCGGCGAGCGGGTAGCAAGCCCGTCCATATCGAAGGCAAGCCGGAGGGCAGCGCCGAGGGTTGGGAGCTGCTGCACAACGGGCGACGTTACGAGGAGTTGCGCGCGGCCGTCCAGTTGGCCAATCGGGGCGGCCCGCTCAATGAGCTCGAGTTTTCCGAGTTCGTGTCGGGCGTCCAGCAGCTCGCAGACGCCGTGGATGGCGCGCCGGAGATTCCGGACATGCTCGAGACGGTTTCGATGGCGCGCGAGCTCGATGCATTCGCGGCGCAATGCGACGCGCAGCTGTCGATCAACGTGCTTGCGGACGGCGTGCCGTGGTCGGCTAACTACGTGCAGGCAGTGGCGTCGCAAGATGGACTGTTGCTCTCACGTGACGGCATGCGTTTCGTCAAGCTCGATGCCAAGCAAAGCCCCATCTTCATGCTGCAGTTTGGCGACACCAATTTCCTGCGCGACGATCTGACCTACAAGGGCGGCGAGATGATCTCGCTGATTCTTGACGTGCCCGTTGCCGAGGAAGACATCCTGCCTTTCCGGCTCATGTGCGACTACGCGAAGTCGCTTGCGGAGCGTATCGGCGGGCGCGTCGTCGACGATCAGCGGCGGCCGCTGCCTGAATCTGCGTTGCTCGCCATCGACAAGCAGCTCATGACACTGTACGGGAAGCTTGAAGCGGCGGGCATTCCCGCAGGTTCGTCCGCCACGCGTCGGCTTTTCAGCCAATGATGCGGTGCGCTTGAGCGCACCCAGGGCCTCGCCTGCGATAATGCCGGGATTTCCCGACCATCGAACGCCGACATGGCCCCCAAGACAGTTGAACCGCCTGCGGACAAGCCGGCCGAGCGCGCAGCGTGGCTGCGCAACGAAATCGAGCGCGCGAATCATGCGTACTACGTGCTCGATCAGCCTGAATTGCCCGATGCCGAATACGACCGCATGTTCCTTGAACTGCAGGGCATCGAGAGCGAGCATCCCGACCTGATTACACCGGATTCGCCGACGCAGCGCGTCGGCGGGCAGGCGGCGAGCGGATTCGCGCCCGTTGTGCATTCCGTGCCGATGCTTTCGCTGAACAACGGCTTTTCTGACGACGATATCGTCGCATTCGATCGGCGCTCCTCGGAAGGGCTGGGTCGTGCATCGATCGAGTATGCCTGCGAGCTCAAGTTCGACGGGCTTGCCATCGCACTGCGTTACGAAGAGGGCCGCCTCGTTCAGGCCGCGACACGTGGAGATGGCGCAACGGGCGAGGACGTGACGCAGAACGTCCGCACCATTCGTTCGATTCCCTTGAAATTGACCGGCATGCAGTTGCCACGCGTTATCGAAGTACGCGGCGAAGTACTGATGTTCAAACGCGACTTCGAGCGGCTCAACGCACGCCAGCGCGAGGGCGGTCAGCGCGAGTTCGCGAATCCGCGCAACGCCGCCGCCGGGAGCCTGCGTCAGCTCGATTCGCGCATCACGGCGCAGCGGCCCTTGTCGTTTTTCTCCTACGGTATCGGGCAGTTGGAGGGTGTCGAGATGCCCGAAACGCATAGCGGGCTGCTCGACTGGTACGCGGAGCTCGGGCTGCCAGTCTGTGCCGAGCGGGCCGTCGTGACAGGGTCGCAGGGGCTGCTCGAATTTTTCCGTCGCATCGGCGAGAAGCGCACGTCGCTGCCCTACGAAATCGACGGTGTTGTCTACAAAGTCAATCGGCGTGACGATCAGGACAAGCTGGGCTTCGTTTCGCGTGCGCCCCGCTTCGCGCTTGCCCACAAGTTTCCGGCGCAAGAAGCCATGACGGAGCTCGTCGACATCTTTGTGAACGTGGGCCGAACCGGCGCCATCACGCCGGTTGCCCGCTTGAAGCCCGTATTCGTCGGCGGCGTGACAGTGACGAACGCGACGCTGCACAACGAAGACGAAGTGCGGCGCAAGGACGTGCGCATCGGCGACACCGTTGTCGTGCGGCGCGCGGGTGACGTGATTCCCGAGCTTGTCTCAGTGGTGCTGGAGCGGCGCCCGGAGCACGCTCGCGAGTTCGTCATGCCGACGCATTGCCCGGATTGCGGCTCGCACGTCGAGCGGTTGCCGGACGAGGCCATCGCGCGCTGCACGGGCGGGCTTTTTTGCCCCGCGCAGCGCAAGCAGGCCCTGTGGCACTTCGCTCAGCGACGCGCGTTGGATATCGACGGACTCGGAGAAAAGATCATCGATCAGCTCGTCGAGCAAAATCTCGTACGCACGCCGGCCGATCTTTTCAACCTCGGGTTTGCCACGCTGGCCGAACTTGACCGGTTTGCGGAAAAATCGGCGCAAAACCTGCTTAGTTCGATCGAAAAAGCGAAGCACACGACGCTAGCGCGTTTCATTTACGCGCTCGGTATTCGGCATGTCGGCGAGTCGACTGCAAAGGACTTGGCGCGTCACTTCGGTTCCTTAGACGCGCTGATGGATGCCTCGCTCGAGGAACTGCTTGAAGTCAACGATGTCGGCCCCGTCGTGGCCGAATCGATTCACCAGTTCTTTGCGGAAGAGCACAATCGGACTGTCATCGAGCAAATGCGGGCGCCGGGGAAGGTGACTTGGCCTGAGGGGCCGCCCGCGCCGCGCGAGCCGCAAGGCGTGCTCGCAGGCAAGACGGTCGTGCTGACCGGCACCCTGCCGACGTTATCGCGCGACGAAGCGAAGGCATTGCTTGAAGCCGCCGGTGCCAAAGTGGCCGGCTCAGTCTCGAAAAAAACCGATTATGTGGTGGCGGGAACCGAAGCAGGAACCAAGCTGGCGAAAGCTGAGGAACTTGGCATCCCGATACTCGACGAAGATGGTATGCGCAAGCTCTTGGAGGGTTAGAACGCATGATCCGAGAAATTATCAAGATGGGCGATCCGCGACTCTTGCGCATCGCTCAACCCGTCGACCGTTTCGATACGCCCGAACTTCACGAGCTGATTGCGGACATGTTCGACACCATGCACGCGGCAAACGGCGCTGGTCTGGCGGCACCGCAGATCGGCATCGATCTGCAGCTTGTCATCTTTGGTTTCGGCCGCAATGAGCGTTACCCGGAAGCGCCGCCCGTCCCGCAGACGGTCCTCATCAATCCGACAATCACGCCGGTCTCGCAGGACATGGAGGAGGGCTGGGAGGGATGCCTATCGGTGCCGGGGCTGCGCGGGGTCGTCAGTCGCTACTCGATGGTCCGCTATCACGGCTTGGATCAGTACGGCAAGCCGATCGACCGCATCGCGGAGGGCTTTCATGCACGCGTAGTTCAGCACGAGTGCGATCACCTGATCGGCAAGCTCTATCCGATGCGGGTTACGGATTTTTCGAATTTCGGATTTACTGAAGTCCTGTTTCCGGACCTCGAGCCCAATAGCGACGATTGAGTCCGAGCGCTGCTTCAGTGAAAGCAGCGCAACGGGATCAAATTAATCGACCGCGATCGAACTAAACTGCCTGACGCTTAGAACACCTCGTCGGGCAGCAGGTAGCGCCATTTCCCGGGCGGCAGAGCGCCGAGCGGCACACGGCCCATGCGAATGCGCTTGAGGCCGACCACCTGCAATCCGACCAGCTCGCACATGCGGCGAATCTGCCGCTTTTTGCCCTCGCGCAGCACAAAGCGCAGCTGCTCGCCGTTCTGCCAGCTGACCTTCGCCGGCTTGAGCTGCGCATCGTCGAGAGACAGGCCGTGCCGCAGCAATGCCAGCTTCTCGGCGGGGAAATGCTCCGTGATGTCGCTCGTGTGCTCGCCATAAGAGACGCGTACGAGGTACTCCTTTTCGACGCTGGAGTTCTCCCCGATCAACAGCTTGGCGACACGGCCATCCTGTGTCAGTACGAGCAGTCCAGTTGAATCGATGTCGAGCCGGCCGGCCGGTGCCAAAGCGCGCAATTGGGTTGGCGCGAAACGCAGCGGAGAGCGATCGTCGTCCCATCGGTTAGCAGCGGTGACGAGGGTGACAGCCGGCTCATAGCCGTCTTCGGCCTGGCCAGAAACGAAACCAACGGGCTTATGCAGCAGGATGGTGACCTGCCGTGCCTGGGCTGCCCGCGCATCGGCGCTGACCTCGACCAGCTGATCGGGCTTTACCCGCGCGCCGAGGGTATCGACGCATATTCCGTCGACGCTCACCCAGCCGTTCTCGATCCACTCGTCGGCTTCCCGCCGCGAACAGAGCCCGAGCTCGGACATGCGCTTGGAGAGGCGCATCGCGCCGTCGGCAGCCGCATCGGATTCGTCCGACTTGCGATGCGGCCGACGCTCGTCGACCCGCTGGCCAGCGCCGGGTGAT
>NZ_DATJJF010000041.1:0-17594 GCF_035492435.1 Trinickia sp. | reverse complement strand
GTTATTCATATTAGGACTCCTAATCAAACGCGAAAATCGGCTTGCGGGTGGATGTGCCTGAATGCGTGATTACCGTACGTCTCGATGCGCTATCGAACGATCATCCAGACGCACACCGCTTGCCGGACTGCGTGCTGACATCGGGAGGCGGATGGCGAATGTCTGCGCCGACAGCCGCGCCGAAATAGCTGCCCCACGCCTCACTCAGCGCGCTCGAAGTGACTTCGCGGGGAGAGGCACGATAGTCGGCCGAGGCGGCGACAAGCTCGAGCAGGTCTCGCGGATAGCAGGCGAGAAATGGCCTTCCGCTCGCCCTATGCAAGTGGTGCAAGAGGTAGTCGAATGCATCCGGCGTAGCGGTGAGCCCAAGCGATGTGCAAGCCGATTCGAAGACAGATCGATAGTCCACCAATGAAAGCGGGCCGACACGAAGTTTCGATCCAAGACGCCGCAGGAAAGCTTCGTCACCAATCGTTGCCGCGTCGAGGTTGGTGGAAAACACCGGCCAGACATCGAATGGAGACGAAAAACGCACGCCTGACTTCAGCGTGAAGACATCGATGCCGCGATCGAGCGGCATGATCCAACGGTTGAGCAGATCATGGGCGGCGACCCGTTGCCGCCCGAGATCGTCGACAACGTAAAGGCCCATATTCGCCTTCATATGCGGTGGTGCGTGGTAAAAGCCGGCGACAGCGTCGTAACGAACGTCGAGCCCTTCGAGCGTCAATTCTCCCCCCGAGAGCACAACGGGGCGTTGACAAATGCGCCAGCGCTTGTCGCCTATCGCGGAGCCCGCTGGCGGTGACGCATCGTGGTGAAGCAGCGGGTCATAGGTTTGCACGATCTCGCCGCGGACATACAACGCATACGGGATGGGTACGTCTCCACGCAACAGCCGGCCGAGTCGTTCGGCGAGAAAGGTCTTTCCGCTGCCAGCAGGGCCATGCAACATCACGGGGCGACCCGCGTTGAGAGACGCGGCGGCGGCGTCGAGGAGGGCTGCATCGATGTGCATGTCGCCGAACGCTGTGCGAACGTCCGAGAACGTAATCCGTTGGCGGTGCACGGAATGCTCGCGTACCGTGTCGAGATAGGACTCGTAAGGCACGGGTGCCGGGCCGCAATAGCTGCACCGTGCCAGTTCCTCTGAAGCCACAGTGCGTCCGGCGCTTGTCAGCTGTAAATCGACGTCGAGGTCGGTCGCACCACGCCGTGTAACTACCGCGAGATGCTCACGCACGAGGAAAGCGAGGACGTCTTCGAGCACGGTGACGGGAAGGCAATGACGTTGTACCAGATCGGCGAAGCTCGAATGGCCATTGAGCAGCGTCGATTTGAGCACGAGGTGGCCGACGAACACAGTTGGCAACCCCGTATCCTCCACGGTCCGGGGTGCACGCTGCGGGAGCCGGGTAGCCTCGGTGACGTGTTCACGCGTCGCGTTGACCGTCTCTGACAGATGTGCAATCCGTACGCCGGTGTTGCGATCTATGTTGTGCTCACTCATGTTCTCTCTCATCTTCGTCGAGGCACATCGGCGTCGGCTGACTCGGTACCTTAGACGGATTCATCATCAATGCCGTGTTCGATATGCTCACGCTGCTGATGCGAACAGAACCCCCAACGTTCCTATTGCAATGGATACGCCGTAAGGAATCGTGCCGACGGATACGAACTGTCTCCGCTCGACCTGCGCTGATATCCCACCGCGTCCCACGCACGAGATTCGGCTAACCAGATATCGCAAGTTTTTGTAAAGCTGTGTGGTACGACGATGCGAGAGGACGAAGCCGAGCGACCACGCACCACCCATAACAAACGCCGCGAGTGCGATGCAAAAAACCATGCCTGGGCCAACCCACGCGCCCACTGCGACCAGCAGCTTCACATCGCCTGCGGACATCGCTCGCATCAGGTAAAGCGGTATCAGCAGCGAGAAGCCGGTCATGGCCCCCGCAAGCCAGCCGCCGCTGCCAAGCAAGAGGCCATGCAGCCAGACTTGCACGGGAAAAGACACCATCAAGCTGAATGCGAGCACGGGGTTGGGAATGCGACGGCTAACGATGTCCGTGCTGGCGGTCACCACCGCGAGCACGGCCACGCAAAGCGGAATCGGATGAGGCGGCAGTGCGGGCAAGAGCATGATTGGCCCCGTTTTCGCGTTAGGCTGTAAAGGCTCACATATCAACGACGAGCAAGTCTTCGGCGATGTTGGATCGAGCCGTCGTCTTGCGCTCAGACCGTGGAAGCATCGATCGCCCCACGATCGAGGTTGGCGCGACACTGTGCCAAGGTGCCTCTGGCGCTGTGCCGCGCCCCTCGCGTGCGCTCGAGACGGGGCGTCTATCATCCCCCGTTGGCGGTCTGCAGCTTCGTGAGGATCGTGTTGAAAGCCGTGTTCAGGTTTGTGCCGATCAACGTAATGGTCGCGACACACACTACGGCGATGAGGGCAATCATGAGCCCATACTCGACCATCGTGGCGCCTTGCTCATCACGGAGAAAACGCTTAGCTTGAGTGACGATGTGCTTCATTTGATGTCTCCATTAGGACTACTAACGAAATGACCCTTCCGAACGGATCACGGTTTGGACAGCAAGTGCTACAGGGAAGCCGCAAAAAGGATCGGCAACGTGGATCAAAGTTCCTGCCGCCACCATCGGCCGCCGGGCGTGCCGGAGCAGACGCATGCGCGAAGGCGTGGTCCTCGACCGAGTAATTCACTTGTCGCTCGCCGAGCTCGCACGAAGCGTCTATGTGTCGAACGCACGCGAACTCGTTCCAAGCGATCGGTATTTGACGGGGGGTACGACATTCCGCGGCGATCTGCTCGGCTGCAGTTGTGTCGTCTCGATGCATTGTTGAGCATGCTTGCCCCCGTGCTTTTCGTGGTTACTACGGGCATCCGGTCGAGACCGGAGTCGTACGGCTAGTCGGCGGCGCTGCGGTCTCCCCGTATCGCTTGCCGCCGCTGTTCACAACGGCAAGCCCCGCAGCCCTCCCTCAGACAACGTTGTGAGCCATTTCAAGTTGGCTCGGATCGAGCTTGATTGATGGCCTCGTTCATTACGTCGCCGACTTCCGTGCGCACCGTCTTCGCAAGGGGTATGCCAGTCAGACGAAATGTCTTGAGTCGTAAGGATCCGACCAGAAGACCGTTAGAAGATCTGCCGCTGCGATGTCGGATGTGTCTCAGTGGCGTGACGCGTGGTGGCGACTCGAACACATGCGATGTATCGCGCGACGCTTTGCGGGCGGGGGCTTCATCCACATCGCACTGCGGTATACCCGCACTTCGCGCCACGGCGGCATTGAGCGAATAAATCGCTCGTCACCGCGCTTCTTTGGGATTAACTGTCTCAGTTCTGCTACGAGCTCCACGTTTCATTTGCCTAAAAGCTGTTGCCACGTCGGCAGGTTAGCCTTGGCGCGCTTTTCCGGATGTCGCAAAGGCTGCTGAATTGGGAAATTCGACTAAGTGCATGCGAGGGAACATGGGAGTTAAGTGTTTTTCTTATGGCAATTTGGCCCGCGCTCATGTAAGTTGATCTGCACGTATCTGAAAAAAGCGTAGCGGCCACTAGGCGACATGACGCGGCGCTCAGCGAGAGTGGGGGGGTATGCAAGCCGTCGGCAAGCGTTCCCGGAACGTAGTGGGAACGGTGGCTAAAAGCTCAAGAGACTGTTTGCGAACAATCGCTGATCTTTAGCTGTCGCTGGAGCGTAAGGCATGAGGCGTAGGCCGGGCGTGATTTGATTAAATTTGTGGTGAATTAATTCATACCGGTATGCGCTGTTTAAATTTGCGGTAAGGCAAGTGACGCATTGCTGCGGGGTATAACATGACCGAGTCGCTAAACTCATTGCGTGCCGAGCGCAACGTCCTGTTCGTGTCGCTCAAGCCCGAAACGCCGCGCGTGGAGAATTTGATTTCTGCGGGGTGGCACGTTGTCCAAGCGAGGTCACCGCAGCAGATCGATCGCCTGCTCGATCGCCACGCGATTCGCGTTGGTGTCGTCGAGCTGCCGCAGGGTTGCACCGAGCAGCAATTGGCGGAGCTGGAATCGTGCGTATCACATACAGACGCCACGTGGATCGCTCAGGTTCACCCTGGCCAAGCTGAGCAGCCGGCCATTCGGCGCTTCATTATCGACTACTGCTTCGATTTCGTGACGATGCCGTGTGTCGACGAGCGGCTCGCGATCGTCCTGGGTCATGCGCACGGGCTCTCGGTTCTAAGGGAGAGCGTCGAAGTGGCAGAACCGCCCCCGGGCTGCTACACCATGATTGGCAACAGCGAACCGATGAAGCGGCTGTATCGCGGCTTGGACAAATGCGCGCGAAACGATGCGCCCGTGTTTATTGCCGGCGAATCGGGCACTGGCAAGGAGCTCGCCGCGCGTGCGATCCACGACCGATCGTCGCGCGCTGGCCAGGCGTTCGTCGCGATCAACTGTGCGGCGATCCCACCCACGCTGCTTCAGTCGGAGCTCTTCGGTCACGAGCGCGGTGCCTTCACAGGGGCCTTGCAAAAGAAGGTGGGGCGCATTGAATCCGCCGCGGGGGGCACACTATTTCTCGACGAAATCGGCGACATGCCGCACGAATGTCAGGCCGTGCTGTTGCGTTTCCTTCAGGAAGGCACGATCGAGCGCCTCGGAGGAAACGGGCCAGTCAGGGTCGACGCGCGCATTGTATCGGCCACGCACGTGGACTTGCAGCAAGCGATCGAAGCCGGACGCTTCCGGGCAGACCTCTACCATCGGCTGTGTGTCTTGCGAATTGACCAGCCACCCTTGCGTGCGCGCGGTCAGGACATCAAGTTGCTGGCTTATCACGCGTTGCGCACACATAAGCACGACGGCAGGCGCAAGCTTCGCGGCTTCTCGAGCGAGGCGATCGCTTCAATGTTCAATTACTCGTGGCCGGGCAACGTCCGCGAGCTCATCAACTGCGTGAGGCGAGCGGTCGTGATGGCGGAGGGCCGGTTCATTTCCACCGCTGATCTAGGATTGCCGGAGACGGGGCCGAAGCCCGGACGTACACTCGCAGAAGCGCGGTGCGAGGCTGAGCGGGAGGCAGTGCGTGAGGCGCTCTCGCGGCACGCATACGGCCTGTCGGCAGCCGCGGCCGAACTCGGCATATCACGCGCCACCCTATATCGTTTGCTCAATTCCATTGGGCTGCGCTCGGAAGCGACAGTCATGCGTTCACTCGGTATGGTCGAAAACCCTGACGATGCCGACGATCCCGGAGACCCACCATCTCAGCAGGTCGCCTGATCATCGACGAGACGGGCCGGGCTTAAGCGGCCGGTCTGATCAAAACGATCGATTTCATGCTTACCTCAATATCCTAAAAATCGGGCGGACTTGTCTGACATACCGATGGTCTGCCTGCCAGGCTTGGAAAACGCGGGCGCAGTGCCTATCCTGAGCGTCGACGCATGTCATGCTGCGATTGTCGCCGTCATGCAACGCATGATCCATATGGAGGGATGCACTTATGGCGTGTGCCATCGATTCGGGCGTTATCTTTTTCGCGCGTATCGCATCCTCTGGGGCGGTGTCCCAAAGTGCTCGGCTATTTCGGTTTCGAGGCGCCTTCAGCGTTGACGCGGCGCGCGCGAAAGCGTCACCTGCTCTGAAACCGAAGGGCGACAACGCGCGCACGAACCTTGCTTGGTGTGTCTTTGCGCACTGAACGCTTGAGAGTACGGAGGACGTTGCAATGATCGAGAATTTCGAGCAAATGATCGATGGCCAGATAATGCGTTTTTGCGCGAGTCTCGGCGAGGGGGAGTCGACGCGTCGCGTTCTTATCAGCCGTGACGACTCGGCAGAAACGCTTGTGGTGTTCGATGCGGCCGGGCTCCTGGGCACGCTGAAAGCGGATATGGAGCCTCCCGAAAAGTTGATCGCCGACGCGATCCGCAAGGCACGCGAGGAAGGACTGATCGAGCGTGCGCTCGATACGGGCACGATCCAGAACGCTTCGCTTTGAGTCGCGGCATTCCTCCGCGTCATTCCTCATTAGGCGCTTCATCCATGTTTAAGCGACCTTGCACGAATCGAGCCTCTCAATGCACGGCCTTCCCGTGATAACGGCTGAATGGAATCACAACGCACGTCGTTCGCAATAACGCGCGTACGGTCGTGTGACAGCAGGCTCTTGAATAGAGCGCGGCCTCGACGAACGAGTCGAATAGCCGCTTGTCCATCCGTCCTTGACGTAACAATATCGGTTCGCGGCGCTCCGTCACGCGGCGGTCCACGTCTGCAACGACACTTCAAGGAGAATAAAGTGACAACGGTCAACGATATGCTAGCGGCGCTCGATGTCGATCTCTCCGCTTGGTCGGGCAACGCGCTTGTCGTGCGTTCGCCGTGCGATGGCCAGACGTTAGCCACACTTCGGGTCGATACGGCGGCGGATGTCGAACGTAAGATCGAAGCTGCGCATGCCGATTACTTGAAATGGCGTAGCGTGCCTGCGCCGCTGCGTGGCGAACTCGTGCGCATGTTTGGGAACGTCCTGCGCGACGAGAAGAACGTTCTCGGCCAGCTTGTCACGTTGGAAGCCGGCAAGATACGGTCTGAGGGCCTTGGCGAAGTGCAGGAAATGATCGACATCTGCGATTTCGCGGTCGGACTTTCGCGTCAGCTCCACGGGCTCACGATTGCATCGGAGCGGCCCGGTCACCGCATGATGGAAACATGGCATCCGCTCGGCGTATGTGGGGTGATCTCAGCCTTCAACTTTCCCGTGGCCGTCTGGGCCTGGAACGCGGCGTTGGCGCTCGTGTGCGGCGATTCAGTGGTGTGGAAACCGTCGGAGAAGACACCTCTGACGGCAATTGCCTGCCATGCGTTGCTCGCGCGCGCACTGCGCAAGTTCGACGAGTTGCATCCCGGCGTTGCACCCGGTGGCCTCTTGCAGTTGACGCTCGGCGGTCGCGAAGTAGGCGAAGCGCTCGTGCAGTCACCCAAGGTACCGCTCGTCAGCGCAACGGGCAGCGTACGAATGGGCAGGGAGGTTGCCCAGATGCTTGCCCGTCGTCTTGCGCGCAGCATCCTCGAACTGGGGGGCAATAACGGGATGCTCGTCGCGCCGAGCGCCGACCTCGATCTGGTCGTGCGCGCGGTCACGTTCGCAGCGGTCGGCACTGCAGGGCAGCGCTGCACGACGCTGCGTCGCCTTATCGTCCACCGATCGGTGGCTGATGCACTGCTGCCGCGGCTCGAGCGGGCCTTTGCCTCGGTCAAAGTGGGCGACCCGCTTGAAGCCGATACGCTGGTCGGCCCGCTCATCGACCGTGCCGCGTTCGACGCCATGCAGCAGGCGTTGGCCACTGCGCGCGCGGACGGTGGACAAGTGACGGGTGGGGAGCGCGTCGATGTGGGCCACGACAGCGCCTATTACGTACGTCCCGCGCTCGTACACATGACGGCACAAACGGCGATCGTCGAGCGCGAGACGTTCGCACCGATCCTATATGTGCTGCTTTATGACGACTTCGATGAAGCGATCGCACTACACAACGCAGTGCCACAGGGGTTGTCGTCCGCCATCTTTACCAACGACATTCGTGAAGCAGAACGATTCATGTCTTCAACAGGCAGCGACTGTGGGATAGCAAATGTGAACATTGGAACCAGCGGCGCCGAGATCGGCGGCGCATTCGGCGGTGAAAAGGAAACCGGTGGCGGCCGTGAATCGGGCTCGGATGCGTGGAAGAACTACATGCGGCGTGCCACGAACACCGTCAATTTCAGCCGTGACCTACCACTCGCGCAGGGCGTGAAATTTGACATCTGAAACTCGGCGAAAAACAGTGACGGCCTGACGTGCCGTGCCGGTGGCTAGCACGTCAGGCGAGACCGAGCCGCTTCGAAAGATCGGCTGTGAGGATCGCGAGTCGCGCGGGCTTTTCGTAGCAGGAAACATCGAGGCGGAGAATGACGTCGCTAATCTCCGATTCGCTCGCCTTGCCCGTCAGCAACTCGCCGGTCAGCAAAAATACCGGTGCGTCGGGCTTGGGCGAGCGACGGACTGCTTCGATCGCCGCCGCCGCAGTGTGTTCGCCGAACAGCCAGTCCGTGATGACCGCATCAAATGTTTGCGAACGCATGGCGTCCTCGAACGTGCGAAGCGTGTCGTGCACCACCGCGCTGAAGCCGCTTTGTTCGAGATAATGGCGAAGTGCTTCCGTGGCCGTACGGTCGCTGTCCACGATGGCGACGACCGGCCGCCGGTGCTGCTGCGGCTGGGGTCGTATTTCGATCTTGAGCACTTCGCACGAGTCGGGCGTGGGAACGGGGGCACCGCTTTCCAGGCGTACGACATGCCACTCATTGCGCCGGGGATAGGCGACGAACTCGGCATACCGATGCGCGTTGACCGGCTCGCCGATCCAGGCGACGCAAGGCCATTGTAAGGCTCCGACGCACAGCAGTGCTTCCCGTGCGGTTGCATACGCAACGCCTAGATCGTCCGGCATCACGCCGATCAATTGTGCGGCGGGCTCATTAAAAGCCGCGGCAACCCTTTGAATCTGGGCAAGTGTCCAGGGGCTGCTGCCGCGCAGTTTGCGGTGCCCTTGCGAGAAGCTCAGCTCGAGGATGTTGCAAAGCTCAGTTGTTTGCTGCCGCTTGGCAATACCATGCCGGCTCATCAATGCGCGCACGCGCTCTGCAACAGCGGGCGAGTCCATAGAAGTGGCGTCGTGTGTCATGCTGCTAAGGACGCTTCATCGTCCGGTGGAGCGATAACGAAACAACCGCAGCCAAGTCGCTCGGAAGCTGGCGTGGCGGCGGAACATGCGAGGAAGCGCGGCGTATTCTAACCGGGCTGCGGTACCGCGCTGCCCGCGAGATGTATCTGATCGTTACTGCAAATCGTGTGGGCGTTGACGCCCATTTCGAATCCGATCGCCGTTTTTCCTCGTCAAGTGCACGAAAGCCGTTCACAACGGGTAGTTCATCTTGAGCGCGAAAGCGGCGATGTCGTTCGATGCCTGATACATCCGTATACATGTATAGCTTGCGATACTGCGCTAGAGCAAAAGAGAACCGCTTTCGCCTTCAGCGCTCGAGCACAGAGACAAGAACCGTGCGGTGTGCAAACGTTGCCTCGATCCGGCGTCATTGCGTGGTGGACAGGAAGAGGTAGGCTACAAAAACCGATAGATGCACTGTGCCCTGCAGAATAGTCGTGCGGCCCGTAGCCAGCGTAAGCGTACTGACGATCAGCGTCAACGCGAGTAGCACGGTCTCCATCCCGCCGATGCCAAGTGCGAGCGGGCGGCCTGTCCAGAGAAACACCACGGCGACGGTCGGAATTGTCAGGCCAATGCTGGCAAGAGCGGAGCCCAGAGCCAGATTCAGACTCGTTTGCAAGCGGTTGGCATGTGCGGCCCTGGCTGCAGCCAGGCCTTCGGGCAATAGGACGAGAGCTGCGATGACGATGCCTACGACAGCCTGGGGTGCCCCTGCGCCGGCGACCGCACGTTCGACAGCAGGCGAAAGGCGTTTCGCGAGCAGAACGACGGCGATGAGAGAAAGCGCTAATACAATGCCGCTCACAAGCGCAACTCGCGTGGTGGGCGGTGCGGCATGTACGGATTCGTCCCCGTTGGAATCGCCCGCTAGAAAGTAGTCTCGATGTCTAATCGTCTGGACAAAGACAAACACCCCGTAAAGCACGAGCGAGGACACGCCGGCAAACGCAAGCTGTGCCCGGGAAAGAGCGGGGCCCGGCACGGCAACGAGGTAATTGGGCATGACAAGCGTCAGAACCGAAAGCGCCGCGAGCACGGAGAGCGCGGTGTTTGCGCCGCGGATGCGAAAATCCTGCTCGCCGTGGCGCAGCCCGCCCATGAGCAGGCACAGGCCGACGATGCCGTTGCAAACAATCATGATGGCGGCAAAGACGGTATCGCGCGCAAGTTCCCATTTCTCGGGCCCTCCCGACAGCATCACCGAGACGATCAGCGCGACCTCGATGATCGTGACGGCGACGGCAAGCAAGAGCGTGCCGAACGGCTCCCCGACACGGTGCGCGACCACTTCGGCGTGGTGGACGGCGGCAAACACAGTGGCCGCTAGCGCAATGCCTACCAGGGCCAAGAAAAATACATGTTCGCCGGCAAAGGGCGCAACGGCCAAAACCAGCCACGCGGCGAGCGGCGCCAGGAATGTCCAGCGGAGCAACGGATGAGGCGGATGCATCGATTCTTTTTCCTTTGGGACGGTTGGGCCAAAGTGCCGAAACGAAGCCGACAACGTGCATGTGCATCAAAGCGTACGATGCCAGACACGCACGCATTGACGCAATCACTCCTCGCTCGTCGTCGTTCTAAGGCGAACATCCCGCGTCGGTACGCTTTTACCCGAAAGGTAACAAGTAAGCGCCCTTGACGATCAGAAAAAGGAGAGAAATCTGCATGGCCACTGTCATCCCGTGCTGTGGCAGCCACGATGAATCTCAAGCGCGTCTCACTCACACTGCTTCGACGAGTTGCACGGAAAGGGCCCGACGAGTTTGCTCGCCCAACTCGATCGTGAGGGCGATGGCATTTTCGACGCCGATGCGCATCGGTGGGCCGAATCTGCGGGTCTGGATGCCTGCCTTTTTGAGCATGCGTTCGATGGCAATCGTTGTCACAGTCACATAATTCTTGATGACCATCCGGTCTGCAAACTTCACCGCTTCACGCATCGTGTCGAGCGCGAGTTCGGCGAATCCGAACCCGCACTTATCCGGCGACACCATGGCAAACCGGCTCAGTTCCCACACGTCCGGTGCTACGGGCGCCCGTTGACCATGAAGCAGTTGTGCAAAGGTGTCGCGCAGCATGTACGGCCCTGTCGTCGGCATGAGACGCCAGCAGCCGCATAGCGAATCGTCCTCATCGTGAACCAGCATATAGTGCGGCGTAAGCGCGTCGTACCCGTCGATCTCCATGCCGGAGAGAATGGCGACTTCCCATCCCATCCGTTCGCCAAACACCTTGGCGCGTAGTCGATACATTTCAGCCAATGCTTCCACGTCAAAATCGCGTTGGCTGCCGATCGTGATTTTGGGCTGCATTTCATCCTCCATGGGTTATGGACTACCTGACATGCATAGACCATATGCAGTTCGCTTGTGGCGCGTAACTGTCAAGCAAGATAGGTACAAATAAATGCCGACACTTGGGATGATTCGCGTACCCAGAACAGAAAGAGGTGAAATAAATGTCAACAATCGACGTTTGCGAAATTGAATCAAGTCATGCGGAATCCGCGTCCCGCGAGGACGTTAATATCGATAACGCGTTTGTTCAGGCTTATCGGCGAAGAATCAAAGAGAGTCAAAAAATCTTCTGGTCTCGTTTTGGTGTCACACAATCGCGCGGGAGCCGCTTCGAATTGGGTGCCACCATCCCGAGGCCTGTAATGCTACTGTTGAGACTTTACTTTTCAGGCTTAATCACCGACGAGGATCTAGCCAGCGTCAAGCAAAAGTGTGTGTCAGTTCATCGGCCGGCACCTTTCAATCCAGATCGATTAAACCCATACGGGTCGCTTTGACGGCTGCAGCGCTTCGCGAGCTGACGCCGAACTTGTTGCGGATATTCGCCATATGAAAGTTCACGGTTGCTTCCGAGCAGCCGAAGATCCGGGCAATTTCCCAGGTCGATTTTCCTTGGGCGGTCCACTTCAGGCATTCATGCTCGCGCGGCGTAAGTTTGGGTACCAGCGTTTCGGTGTGAGGCGTCAGGAAGCGCTGCCCTGCGTCAAAAGCCGCGTCGCGCAGCAGCGTCAGCATCGGCAAATGACGCCGAACCTGTTTGTCGAGCTCGCGGCGCGATTGCTCGCCGCAGACGAGCGATAGTATGCCGACTTCCTGCCTAGGCCCGTGAATCGGCAACGAGACGCCCGAGTAAAGTCCGTGCGTGCGCGCTTGCTCATACATGCGCTGTTGGCTTTCGTCCGCAAACACGGAAGCGGACCAGACGAGCGGGGAGGCGTGCTGCAAGCAATGCAAAACGGTAGGATCGATGCGCGCGAACGCTTGCGCCTCGTAGGTCTCACGCCAGCACGCATCAAAATTGCTGCGCAGGTAGGCGTCGGTAAAGCGCATGCCGCGTCGAGGGATGACGGCAAAGAGTGCCTGGTCGAAACCACATCGGCGCCCCAACAGACAAAGCGCGCGAAACCAGGAGTTTTCGTCGGTTGCATTCCATAGAGATGAAACGGGTTCAATGAGTAGACGCGACATAAGTCCTCGCAGGTCGAAATGGCCGAGCTTGAAATCCGAATCGACGTTCTGTTCAAGCACACCTCCGAGGGAGACATCGTTCAAGCCGTTGTTGTTTGAAAAGGTGGCCCGACGGCTCTGTCTGGTGTGCTGTTGATCGCAATGATGCCATCGATGCGATTCCTATCTATATGCCATGCGATCGGATTCGTATCAAAAATGCCGATTCCGAGTAGAGCCTCTGGCTAGGTGTGGTTGGAATCGATTACAGGTGTTCGATTTTTGATGGGTGCTGCTACGCAGAAAAAAATTTCTCAATAAAGAGATTAAAAATCGAGGTAAATTGGAATTTTTATCTGGTTGCGGTAAAAGCGCGGTCGAAGTGCGAGCGCGGGCTAAACCATCACGCGTTTCGACTTGAACGGTGCACGGCGCCGCGACGTCTTACCCAGTTGAGGATGACAGAAGATTATTGAGCGCTGTACTAACGCCCATCTTGTCGCTCAGGGCGACGACGGCTGGGCGCATTTCACAAGAGGCAGAGGTCTACGCCTAGAATAGTGCGCAAGGCAGGCAGGAAAAAGGCTTCACGTGTGTGCCCCCGTGATGTAATGCTCGAGCTGCTGAATGGTAAATTGCTGCTCGGAAATAATCGACTTGACCAAGTCCCCGATCGATACGATGCCCATCAGGCGATTGTTATCGATGACGGGCAGATGGCGCATTCGGTGTTCTGTCATCACTCCCATGCACGCTTCGACGGTATCGTTGAGTCGTACGTAGCGAACATTGGCCGTCATGATGTCTCGCACGGGTGTCGTTTTCGAGGCGCGATCCATGAGGACGATCTTGCGCGCGTAATCGCGTTCGGTAATGATGCCAACGATGCTGTGTTCGATGCCCTCCGTCACGATCAGCGCGCCGATCTGAAACGTAGACATCATCTTGACGGCTTCGAATACCGACGCGTCGGCATCAATCGTGACTACGCGCAGGTCGCGATCCTGGTGGGATTCCGACTTTGACTTGAGAATCTGTGCAACGCTCGGCATAGTTTTGTCTCCCCCTCATTGTTGTGAGCACGCAGACAGCATTGTTCCAGTATAGGCTGTTCGTGCAGCGCCGTGCAGTGCCACGCCGGAGACGGGCCGGGCGGCTCTGCCCCGAATAGCGGTACACTTCCGACTACGCGTCGGCTGCGACGCGTGGAAAACCTGCTTCCAGCGAGAGTTATGCCCACGCTTTCCATACCCCAATCGATGGACGATGACCGAGCCGCGGAATGCGTTACGCTCGTCGCTACGGCATCGCTTCCGACCCGCTACGGGACGTTCCAGTCGTACGCATTTCGCGTCGCAGCCGGCGACGCCGAACACCTTGCGCTCGTAATGGGCGACGTGAGCAATCAGGATTCGGTACTGACGCGCTTGCATTCCGAGTGCCTCACAGGCGATGTCCTGGGTTCGTACCGCTGTGACTGCGGCGAACAACTCGACCTCGCGCTGCGCTATATCGCGGCCGAGGGACGCGGCGTGCTGCTTTATTTGCGTGGGCATGAGGGGCGCGGCATCGGCCTGTCCAACAAGATTCGCGCTTACGCATTGCAGGAACAGGGTTACGACACGGTCGAGGCAAATCTCGAGCTGGGCTTGCCGGACGATGCGCGAGAGTACGATTCAGCGGCCGCTATTCTGCGCGTGCTGAAGGTCACTTCAGTCAAGCTGATGAGCAACAACCCGAAGAAATTCGACACCCTCGCGAAGCACGGCATTCCGGTATGCGAGCGTGTAGCGCTCGCCGTCCCTATGCGCGACGAAAACGAACGTTACATTCGCACAAAGCAAACGAAGTTTGGGCATTACTTCGAGGAAAACGAGTAACACCGAGGCTTCGCGGAGCTCCAGCACTGAGGCTCGTTCGGTAGTCGAACAATGCGCTCTCCATCAGCGGCCAGCTCGTGCTGAAGTAGTATGCCGAAGAGCCGTTCCATGTCCGCCGCGATGGCGTTACATATTTCCTCAGTGCCGTGTTGAACGGCATGGCTGCCGCGCCGATAGCTGAAGACCACTCTGACGTCGGTGACGCGGCGGTAGCGGCGCATGTCCCGCAGCTCGGTGGGCCAGGATGCAGCGCGCCCATAGGCGGCGATTTCTGCGAAATGGCACTCGAGCCACTCGGAGAAAAACAGCGCTTCGCTCGAATCGGCGAACCTGAATACCGCCTCGCAGCCGAGGCCATAGCTCAGGACCCCGGAATCGCACGTGACGAGAGAGCCGTCGAGCAAGCTGGTTTCGGATGCGGCCAGCTCTTCACTTACCGTGGCCGTGACTGGTACGTCCGCAGCACCGCGATAAAGATGCCGACTGGCGTACAGAGCCTGCCACAACGAAAGATTATCGTCGGGGCGTGATGGCTGCATCGTCAGTTCCAGAGCGTGTCCGCAGGGCCGCGCGATCCCTCGGGCGACAAGGCGGAGTTCGCAAAGCGTCGCAGTGCCAGAGACGATACGAGCTGGACGCGGCAGCGAGAGTGGAGGGGGCATTGCATCATCGGCAATACGCGCGGTAAGACCGGCTCGATCAAGGCGAACGACGGCCATCCGCAGAGTAGGCGCGGGGTACTCGACACAAATGGGCATGTACGCGGCGAGGTTCGATTTCCCAGCGGCGATGCTCAGGGTGCGAGGGGCTTGCACAATGACTCTCCTTCGACAGCATGACGGGTCGCCGCACTTCGTGAAATCCTGAAACGTATGCGCACGTTCTTCCTGGTCACCGTAACCTTGTTTCAGAGGCGCTCTGCCAGCGTTGGATCGAGCCCCAGTGCCGTAAGGGTCTGGCAATCGATATCGATCCAGCAGGCGACGACCATACGATCGTCAATGCGCTGAGCGGGCCCCGCCCGGTGCGCGTGGACGCCGATACGCCGGAAAAGGCGCTCCATGCTAAGAAAGGTCACACCGATCAGTTGTTTGGCGCCGAGCTTGGCGGCGCATTCCACAACCGAGGCCAGCATCGGCCGCACAGCCCATGAGGCGCTCTCGTCGACGAACTCACCGGTGCTCGCGGCAAAACGCGACAGTTCCCAGACGTCCTGTGACTCGGGCGCAGGCATGTCCGCAGCCAACAGAAACGGGAAGATCTCTCGCAACAAGTACGGACGAGTCGTGGGCAAGAGCCGCGCACACCCACAAATCGCACCCGAGTCATCTCGCGCAACGACGTAAATGGTGTCTTGCCGGTCGTACTGATCGCGTTCAAAGCCGCTTTGGGTACACGGCAAATCCCAACCAAGCTGTTCGACAAACACCTGATGCCTGTATTGCGCCAGGGAGGCGTCGAGGTCGTCGGTTAGACGTCCTTCGACGTGGACAGAAGTCCGCATGGAGTCCTCGTTTCTTTCTTTCGGGTGAGCGCATTACAGCGCGCACCCCGAGGTGCGGTAACTGTCAACGTTGACAGGTTTTGAGAGGCGAGCGAATCACGCGTAAGGGGCCGACACCGCCACTACGCAAATTGAAGTGATTGGTTTTCCAATATTGAAATAATTGGCCGCTTTGCTTATAAAGGAGTCCTGTGAGGAATGAGCGGACAGACTGCGAAAGCGGCAGAAGGGTTTGGTAGCTTGCGTGTCATCGGGTTATTGCAGCGTGCGGCGCTGGATGACGAAGGCCGAGGTGGCGGTCGACACGGCACTCGCTACGGCGGTTGGCCAGTTCAGAGCGGCGACGCGGCGCAGCAGTAGTTGCACCGTGCCCTGCATTCCGATATCGGTGCCGTCGTCGTTGATGCACATGACGTTGCTGCGCACGTCGCCCCAGGCGATGAGCAGCGCACCCGATGCGCGGTCCAGATACCAATCCCAGCCGACGGTGACGTAAGCGCTTCCGGGCAGCTGTGTCCGTTGCCATTCGGTGTATCCGGCGCTGACGGCGTCGACATGGTCAGCCCGCAATTCCTCGAGCAAGCCCTCGTCAAGACCAGAGTCGATGTGAACGAGGTGTAGTTGGGCAAGTGCCCGCTCGGGAAGGCGAACGTAGCCGTCCCGCGAGGGGCTGTCGAGTGATGCGAAGGAATATCTCATGCGTGGACTGTAGCAGTCCTCGTCCAACGTGATACCTGCTAACAATGACAGCCTTGTATGGATGCAGTTGTTGCGGCGGGGATCACATGAAGCAGTTAGGCTGGCATGACAGCTACCAGAAGTTGCGCGAGGCAAAGAGTGAACATCAGCTTTTTGAAAGAGTTGCCGATGTCGCGAAACAATTAGGGTTCGAGTACTGCTGTTACGGCGTTCGAGTCCCACTGCCGGTCTCGAACCCCGGTGTGGCGATCTTCGATACCTACCCGGAAGGGTGGATGAAGCATTATCAAGAAAGCCGTTTTATCGATGTCGATCCGACAGTGCGCGAGGGCATGAACAGCAGCGGGCTCATCATTTGGCCCGAAGCAACTGCGAACGCTCCGCAGTTATGGGCCGACGCGCGCGAGTTCGGGCTGCGCGTTGGGGTCGCTCACTCGAGCTGGGCCGCGCACGGCGTCTACGGGCTGCTGACGTTGGCGCGTTCCGCAGAGTCGCTCACCCAATCCGAAACCGACATGCTGACGGTTCAGGCAAGCTGGCTTGCCAATCTGTCGCATGCGCTGATGAGCGAATGGCTCGTGCCCAAGCTGGCGCCTGAAGCGCGCGTTGAACTCACTCCACGCGAATGCGAGGTGCTTTGCTGGACAGGGGAGGGTAAAACGGCCTGCGAAATCGGGCAGATCCTGAACATTTCAGAGCGGACGGTTAACTTCCATGTCAATAACGTCCTTCTGAAACTCAATGCGACAAATAAGGTTCAGGCCGTGGTTAAAGCAATCGCATTGGGTTTGATTACCTCTGGCTGACCAATAGTGCCCTCGCGCGAGTTGAGGCATAGTGACAAATGCGCAGCCGCAGCTTCAGGCAGACCGCGCGCTGGCTCCATTGCACCCGAGGCCCCGCAAGATGGCAGTGCCTTGCGGCGTTAGCTGAAATCTAGGCGCGCCGCTTTCCGTGCTGATCTGCTCAACGAGCCCCGCTTCCTGAAGCATCGGGATCTCGGGCTTGGCGGAAAGCTCCACTGGCGAATAGAGCAATACCAGTAGCGTCGCAATTTCGTGATGACTGAGAATGCGCTGCAGCATCGTGCGCGGACGATGTTGAACGGCTGCCGACATGGCTTGGTCTTGCAGGGTCGTCATGGGCTCGGGCTCTATCTCAAAATTTAGCCCAGATGGTGCGCAAGCCGCCTTAAGCGATTCTTAAACCGCGCGGCGCGCATTGCAACCAAGCGTTACGAGCGTGGTCATTGCTGCCCCGGAAT
>NZ_DATJJF010000040.1:0-18138 GCF_035492435.1 Trinickia sp. | reverse complement strand
GCTCGAGCCGGCCGCCCGACGAGCCGTTTTGGTCGCAGTCTTAGCCGCGGTTTTGGCTGCCGTCTTGGCCGCCGGCTCCTTCTTCTCGAACTCAAAGCCGATTTTGCCGTCGCTTTGCTTGACCAGATAGGCCTTGAAGTTTCGGCCGGTACGCGACGACTTGAAGCTCGTCAGCAGATCGGTGCGGCCCTCGCCGAGGAGCTTGGCCATCTGCTCGCGCGCGATTTCCTGCTGCAGAATGACTTTGCCGGAGCGGAAGTCGCACTGCTTCGGCGTCGTCACGGAGTTCTCGCAGACGTAACTCATGCCATGCTCGAATACGCTCGCTCCGCATTTCGGGCACGCGCCAACCGGCTCCTGACCGGAAAAGTCAGGTGCCTCGCCGTCCTCCCCGCCCTGATCCTGGCCGAAATCGAATTCCAGCTTGTAGTTGTTGATCTCGTTGTCGAGCGTGAGCTTGAGAATGGCGGAGAACGGTCGGCCCATCTTGCTGCGAAAGCCTGAAAGCGGCCCGATTTCCTTCTTCTCGAGCAGCGTTTCAACCTCCTCGATCTCGAATTGGCGGCTGCCGGGAATCTTCGAGATGGAGAATTCGCACTGGGTGCAGGCGAAGCGCCGGTAGTTCTCCTTGACCTGGCCGCCGCAATGGGGGCACGGCGTGGCAAGCGTCGCGTAATCGCCAGGGATCGTATCGGAATCGTATTCCTTTGCGCGCTTGACGATCGTCTGCGTCATGCGTGCGATTTCCTGCATGAACGCGTCGCGTGCAAGCCTGCCGCGCTCCATCTGCGCTAGCTTGTGTTCCCACTCGCCCGTGAGTTCAGGCGCCGTCAGCTCTTTTACGCCGAGGCCACGCAGCAACGTCATCAGTTGAAACGCCTTGGCGGTCGGGATCAAATCGCGCGCCTCGCGCACAAGGTACTTTTCGCCGAGCAAGCCTTCGATGATCGCGGCCCGTGTGGCTGGCGTGCCGAGCCCTTTCGCCGCCATCGCCTCACGCAACTCGTCATCCTCAACGAGCTTGCCGGCGCCTTCCATGGCTGAGAGCAACGTCGCTTCGTTGTAGCGCGCAGGCGGCTTCGTCGTAAGCGCGTGTGCAGCGATTTCGTCCGTCTTCACCTCTTCGCCCTTCTGCACGGGCACGAGGTTGGCGTCTTCGCCGCTCGACTCGCGACCGTATATCTGCAGCCAGCCCGGCTCGACGAGTACCTTGCCCTCTGTCTTGAAGTGATGACCGGCGACTTCAGTGATGCGTGTAGTGACGCGGTACTCGGCCGCCGGGAAGAAGACAGCGAGAAAGCGCTTCACGACAAGGTCGTAAAGCTTCTGCTCCGGCTCGGACAACGACTTGGGCGCTTGCAGCGTCGGAATGATCGCGAAGTGATCGCTGATCTTCGAGTTGTCGAAAATCCGTTTGTTTGGCTTGACCCAGTTCTTGTCGAGGACCTGCTTGGCGAAGGGCAGATAGTTGTTGCTCTCCTTCAGCATTTCCAGCGTGCTGTTGACGGTGCCGATGTAATCCTCCGGCAACGCTCGCGCGTCGGTACGCGGGTAGGTGAGCACCTTGTGCTTTTCGTAAAGCGCCTGAGCCAACCCCAGCGTGTTTTTTGCCGAGAAGCCGAAGCGACTGTTCGCTTCGCGCTGCAAGCTCGTCAAATCGAAAAGCAACGGTGACAGCTGACTCGAGGGCTTCGATTCCTCGGTGACCGTGCCGAGCTGGTTGCGGCACGCCGCCACGATGCTTTCCGCAGCCGGGAGGCTCCAAAGGCGCGACTCGCGCTTTTCCGGATCGAATTCGTCGCGCTTGAACTTGGGATCGTACCAGCGGCCTTCGTAAAAGCCCGCCGAGCATACGAACTCGGCGCGAACTTCCCAGTAGTCGCGCGCAATGAAGTTGCGGATCTTTTCCTCGCGCTCGACGACGATCGACAGCGTCGGGGTCTGCACGCGCCCGACTGTCGTGAGGAAGAAGCCGCCGCCCTTGCTGTTGAAGGCTGTCATCGCGCGCGTGCCGTTGATGCCGACGAGCCAGTCGGCTTCAGAACGGCAACGTGCCGCGTCGGCCAGCGGCTGCATCTCGCCATCCGTGCGCAAATTCGCAAAGCCATCCCGGATCGCAGCGGGCGTCATCGATTGCAGCCACAGCCGTTGCACCGGCTGCTTGGCATTTGCGTGCTGCGCGATCAGGCGAAAGATCAGCTCTCCCTCGCGCCCGGCGTCGCACGCGTTGATAAGGCGTTCGATGTCCTTGCGCTTGATCAGTTTCGTCAGAAGCTTGAGCCGTGATTCGCTCTTCGCGATCGGATTGAGATCGAAATGGGGCGGAATCACCGGCAAGTGGGCGAAACTCCATTTGCCGCGCTTGACTTCATAGGCCTCGGGCGCGGCGATCTCGACCAAATGTCCGACCGCCGACGAAAGGACGTACTCGTCGCTCTCGTAGTAATCGTCATGTTTGGTGAAGCCGCCAAGCGCTCGCGCAATGTCGTTCGCGACCGAAGGCTTCTCCGCAATGATAAGTGCTTTCGACATGACAAAATCTGGTTGTGATCGGGGTCAATACCCGTTCAGGGGTTCCATCAACGACCGCTTTATAGCACACGGCGCGAGCAGCACGGGCGTGTAACAGAAATCGTTCGATCGTTGTCCACTATCTGGGACGCTGTGACGGAGCCCGATGGCTCCCACACTTTTGCGTACCGCTGGGCTGGCCGGTGCGGGTCCTGCGCCTGTGCGGCGGGCACAGCCCGACTCAAGCCAAGGCAAGCGCCGGACGTAATTTGGGCGCGCCGGTAACGCCGGAAAGCGCGGTGAGTTCTGACAGCAGGCGATTGGCGATTGCAATTTGGGGTAGGACAGTGCCGAAGAAGCGCGTCGTCGCCCCGTCCTCGATCAGCAGGGTCGGAAAATTCTCAACATCGAGATCGTCGAATCGGTCCGCGTGCGTTTCGATGTCAATCCAGACGAAGCACATTTCGGGGTGGGCATCGGCAAGCTGATCGAAATCGGCGCGGTATTCGCGGCAAGTTCCGCACCACTCCGCGCATAAGCATGCGACCAGCAGCGTATTGCAGTCATTCACGCGCTCGGCGATCCGGTCTGAATCGGTATCGAGGTTTAGCGCGGGCATCGTGGTGTTCCTTCTGATATTTCGTTTCGTGTCTGTGCGACTCTAGCATGCCGCAACATTGCCGGTCAGCGCGGCTGCCGCACAATCCGCGAGTATCGGCCGCCAGGTAAAGCGCTCACGTGGCCGCCGAGTTCCAGCCCAAGCAAGACGCCTTGCAGCGCGGCGCCGTCGATCCCGGTTCTCGCTACGAGAATTTCAAGCGTTGCGGGAGCGTGACCGAGTGCGTGGAGGACTCGAACTGCTCGGTCGTCAAGGTGCGCTCGCTCAGGCGGACGGACAGGCCGGAGCACCGACGATGCCGAGTGCGTCTCGCCGGTGCACGATGCCCGTGCACCGTCTTGTAGGGCTGGATCTGGTTCCGTTTGATAAAAAGCCGGCTCGCCTGGGCGGTTGGGCGTGCGGGGTTTGCTTGGACGCCGTGCCGGCGATAAAACCGGAGATTGGGATTGGGACGTGTCTGCGAGTGCCGGCGTGCCAGATGCGCCGAATAGCCCCGGTAAGGCAGCCGATGCGTCGGGGGGCGGCGCGGGTGATGTGACGCCCAGTTCGTCAAAAATGTCCTCCGGTGTTTCGGTGAGCTTCGCGCCCTCTTTGATGAGCTGGTGACAACCGCGAGACAGTGGCGCGTGAATCGAACCCGGCACAGCGAACACTTCTCGGCCCATTTCGTTGGCAAGTCGCGCCGTGATCAAAGAACCCGAGCGCGGCGCTGCCTCGACGATGAGAACGCCCCTCGCGAGACCGGCGATCAATCGGTTGCGTCGAGGAAAATTCTCGCGCCTCGCAGGTGTGCCGAGCGGCCATTCGGAGACAATGGCGCCGCGGGCGGCTACCTCGTGCGCAAGCGCGCGGTGCCTGGCCGGATAGACGATATCCGCTCCCGTGCCGATGACGGCGACCGTGGCCCCGGCCGCGTCGAGGGCAGCGCGGTGTGCCGCGCCGTCGATGCCGAGGGCGAGCCCGGAGATGACCGTGAGGCCGGCGGCGGCCAATGCACGGGCGAAACTCGCGGCGTCCTCGAGCCCTTGCGGCGTGGCGTTTCGGCTGCCGACGACGGCCACGCCCGGCGCATGCAGCAACTCGAGGCGCCCCTTTACATACAGCAAAGCCGGCGGATCGTGCATCGTCAGCAAGGCGGCGGGATACGCCGGATCGGTAAGCGGCACGATCGCATTGCCGGGCTCGAGGCACCACGCCGCCGCATTTGCGACCGCTTCGCGAAGTGCGGCCGCCGGCGGCGATACCGCTGCACGTGCGGCCTGCGGCCCGGCAATCGCCGCAAGCGATTCAAACGGCTGCGCCCGTACCGCCTGAGCCCCACCGAAAGCATTGACAAGCGTCCGCAGTGCGGCCGGCGTCAGCCCGCGCGCACCCGCGAGGCAAAGCCATGCGCTCAACTCGGCCTCGGTCATGGGCAAGGCCTGCATCGCGCGCCAAGTCGCCACCTGCCAAGGCATGGGCAGCGTGGTAGAATTTTCATCATCCGAAATAATCCCCTGTGCGGAACACGCCTTCTGTTCGCCCGTTTGCGGACGGTTTAGGCGCACGTCGTCCGACTTATCTTCGGTGCGCGGCGAGGTTAGGCACAAGCTGGCCGGATGGCCTATCGACGGACACGGGGATAGAGATCATGATGTTGCGAAGCGCGGGATATTCGCTGTTCGCGTTTGCGCGCGTCGCGCGCGAGAAAGAGACAGTTTTTTAGCCATGGCCTTACTGAACATTCTTAACTTTCCGGATAAGCGTCTGCACAAGATCGCGAAGCCGGTGGCAGTCGTTGACGATCGCATCCGCAAACTCGCTGCCAATATGGCCGAGACGATGTACGACGCACCGGGCGTGGGTCTCGCCGCCACGCAAGTCGATGTCCATGAGCGCGTCATAGTGATTGATGTGTCGGATACGCACGACCAGCTTCTCGTCTTCATCAACCCCGAGATCGTTTGGTCGAGCGACGAGCGCAAGCTCTCTGAGGAGGGTTGCCTGTCCGTGCCCGGCATCTACGACGATGTCGAGCGGGCAGAGAAGGTGCGAGTGCGGGCGTTGAATGAGCGCGGCGAGTCGTTCGAGCTGGATTGCGAAGGTTTGCTGGCGGTTTGCATTCAGCATGAGATGGATCATTTGATGGGGCGCGTCTTTGTCGAATATCTGTCGCCGCTCAAGCAAACGCGCATCAAGTCGAAGATGAAAAAGCTCGCGCACGAGATGTGACTCGGAGCGCGCGTTTGCCTATGACACCCCCCTTGCGCGTCATTTTTGCCGGCACGCCCGAATTTGCCGCGGCGGCGCTGGCCGCTATCCACGCGGCGGGCTTTCCCGTGCCCCTCGTGCTAACACAGCCTGACAGGCCCGCTGGCCGGGGCATGAAATTGCAGGCCAGTGCCGTCAAGCGATATGCGCTCGAGCACGGGCTTGCGCTTTCTCAGCCCCCTTCGCTGCGTCGTACCGGCAAGTTTCCGGCCGAAGCCACTTCGGCCATCGAGCAGTTGCGCGTCACGCCGCACGATGTCATGGTTGTCGCGGCGTATGGATTGTTGCTGCCCCAGGAAGTGCTCGACATTCCGCCGCATGGTTGCATCAACATTCACGCCTCGCTGCTGCCCCGTTGGCGCGGTGCGGCGCCGATCCATCGGGCCATCGAGGCCGGCGACGCAGAAACGGGCATTACGCTCATGCAGATGGAGGCCGGGCTCGACACGGGTCCGATGCTCAGCACCGCACGAGTACCGATCGGCCCGCGCGACACGACTGCGACGCTGCATGACACATTGGCGGCTGCCGGTGCGTCGCTGATCGTGGAAGCGCTTCGCGAGCTGGAGCGTGGCGGCAGGCTCGCGGCCACGTCTCAGCCCGAAGCGGGCGTGACATACGCCGAAAAGATCGGCAAGCATGAGGGGGCGCTCGATTGGCGCAGACCGGCCGAAGCACTGGCCAGGCAGATTCGCGCTTTCGATCCTTTCCCGGGAGGCGCAGCAACGCTGGATGACGGCACAGCCTTGAAAGTTTGGGCTGCGGAGCCTGTCGCCCATCGGGCGAATGACGTGAAGGCGGGCGCGATCGTCGACGTTTCACCGGAAGGCGTCATCGTCGTTTGCGGTGATGGGGCGCTGCGCATTACGCAACTTCAAAAGCCCGGCGGCAAGCGGCTGCCTGTCCGCGAGTTTCTGGCCGGCACGCCGCTGACGGCCGGCCGGCGGTTTATGTCGGCCGATTAGCCATGAGGTGCCATGCGGCATAATGCCAAACGGCTGTTCGAAGTCATTGATTGAACGAAGCGGCCAGTTGGCCGCAAGGCGAGCAACGAAGCCGTCGGCGCCGAGCCCTGTTACCTCTCAAGCAGAGGGGCGCCGGGGATGCCGATCGGGGCGGTTACAGCAACGCGTGCCGGCAAACGCCCAAGCAACGTCCATTGCGCGCCGTTGTTGAACCGGGTGCTCTCTTGAACGGCTCTACTGAGCGCACCAATTGGGGGCAAGCCAAGGCGGGTCAGGACCGCCCCCGTCCCCTGCTCACGAACCTTCGCACCCGCCCACAGGCTTTCTCAGTAAGGAGATATCACGCCATGTTCGGCATCGTTCATTTTCCGCTCTTCGTGGCAGCCGTTTTTTTGCTGAATGTCACGCCGGGCCCGGACACGGCGTACATCGTAGGGCGCAGCGTCGCGCAGGGACGCGGTGCGGGCCTGATGTCAGCGCTTGGCATTTCGGCCGGATGCTGCGTGCACACACTCGCTTGTGCATTTGGGCTCACGGCCCTCATCGCGGCTTCGGCGACGGCCTTTACCGTCATCAAACTCGCCGGCGCCATCTATCTGATCTACCTCGGTGTGCGTCTCATTCTCGCTTCTCCGGCGAAGAAGGCAGGCGTTGCCAGCGAGGCCCGGCAAGCGAGTTCGCCCGTGGCGCCCAAGCCGCTCAAGCAGCTATTCGTGCAAGGCTTTTGCACTAACGTCCTGAACCCCAAGGTCGTACTCTTTTTCGTCTCGTTTTTTCCGCAGTTCGTCGCGGCGAACAGCGAACACAAAGCGCTCACCTTCCTTTTGCTGGGTGCTGTTTTCATCGTGATGAGCACGGTCTGGAACAGCTTTGTTGCCTGGATCGCGGGTGGGGTCACACAGCGCCTCGGCGGCAAGCCTTCAATCAAGAAGTGGCTCGACCGTTTCGTGGGCAGCGCGTTCGTCGGGCTTGGGCTTAAGCTTGCGACGGCACAGCACTAAAGAAGTTGAATTTTTTCGGCTCGCCACAACCTAACGGTTTGCTTTCAGTCGATCGCTATGCTTTGCCGTGCTCTGTCTCGTTTTCATGCGGCTCGCCAGCGAAACTTTTGGTGTGAATAAAAGGGGAAAGGAGTCCACATGTTCAATTGGGTGAAAACCGCAATGCTGATGGCGGCGATCACGGCCCTGTTCGTCGTGATCGGCGGCATGATCGGCGGCTCGCGCGGCATGATGTTCGCCCTCGTCGTCGCCCTGGCGATGAATTTCTTTTCGTACTGGTTCTCGGACAAGCTCGTCCTGCGCATGTACAACGCACAGGAGGTGGATGAGACGAGCGCGCCGCAGTTTTATCGGATGATTCGCGAACTCTCGACACGTGGCGGCCTGCCGATGCCGCGCGTCTACCTGATCAACGAAGACGCGCCAAACGCCTTTGCGACAGGGCGCAATCCGCAGCACGCCGCCGTCGCCGCGACGACAGGCATTCTGCGCATCTTGTCCGAGCGCGAGATGCGCGGCGTGATGGCACACGAGCTATCGCATGTGAAACACCGCGATATCCTTATCTCGACAATCTCCGCGACGATGGCGGGCGCGATCTCGGCGCTCGCCAATTTCGCGGTGTTTTTTGGCGGTCGCGACGAGGAAGGCCGACCGGCCAACCCGATCGCGGGGATCGCAGTGGCCTTGTTGGCGCCGATCGCGGCGGCGATGATCCAGATGGCAATTTCTCGTGCGCGCGAGTTTGAAGCTGACCGCGCCGGCGCAGCTTTGTCAGGGGATCCGCAGGCGCTTGCCTCGGCGCTCGACAAGATTCACCGTTACGCGGCCGGGATTCCGTTTGCCGCCGCCGAAGCACATCCCACGACCGCTCAGATGATGATCCTCAATCCGTTGTCGGGCGGTGGCGTCGCGAAGCTGTTCTCGACGCACCCTGCCACCGAAGAGCGCATCGCGCGCCTGATGGAAATGGCGCGCACTGGCCGCTACGACTGAGCGAGTGCGTCGCCGCAGGCATGCCAGTGCAAAAGGAACGGCTTGCCTGTCGCTTTACGGGCCGCTTCATGGGCTGTTTCATGGGGCCGTGCTTGGCGGTGCGCCGGGCCGGCTCGGCATCAGCTGAGGGCCCCTCCTGGCAGGCGCGCTACAATCCAGCGTTTGGCGTTTCGATGCCCGTCGTGGCACGCCGGTTTTCCTCATGACCCGATCCTTCTCCGCACGCCATCATTCGGCGCAGCCGGCACCTGCGCGCGACGCGCGCTTGTCGACGCTTCGTCTCGCGCCCGACTCACTGGGCTTCGCGCTCGACGCGGCAGCTCAAGCGGTCGGCGCCGTGCGAGCGGGCACAGCCCTGCCGGCGGCACTCGCCGCCGTGCGGGCCAAAGGCACGGCTGCCTCGATCGCACTTGCACGCGGAGCCATGCAGGACATCGCCTATCGCACGCTGCGCCGTCTTGGCACGGCCGACTGGCTGATGACGAAGCTCGTGCGCAAACCGCCGCCCCCGCATGTCAGCCATCTGCTGGCCTGCGCGCTGTCATTGCTTCTCGATGAGTCTTACCCGGCACATACCGTCGTTGATCAGGCGGTCAATTCGATCGGCGCGCGGCGCGAGATGGCGTTTGCGAGAGGGCTGGTCAACGCTGTCTTGCGTACCTTCGTGCGCGAGCGTGAAACCCTGCTAGCCAGTGCCGCTGCCGATCCCGTCGCCCGCTGGAACTATCCGCGATGGTGGATCGATGCGGTGACGCGGGCATGGCCCGAGCGCTGGGAGCAGATTCTCACGGCGGGCAATTGCGCAGGGCCCTTGACGCTGCGCGTCAATGCGCGCCGCTCGACGGTCGCCGCCTACCTGGAGACGCTGCGCGCAGCCGATGTCGAGGCGAAGCAAATTGGCGCCCACGCCGTGCAACTCGCCGCAGCGATGCCGGTCGAGCGGATACCCGGATTCGCGGACGGAATCGTCTCGGTGCAAGATGCGGGGGCGCAGCTCGCCGCCGAGTGGCTCAGCGCACGCGACGGCATGCGCGTGCTCGATGCCTGCGCGGCGCCCGGCGGCAAAACGGGGCATGTGCTGGAGCTTGCCGATGTCTCGCTCGTTGCGCTCGAGAGCGATGCCGCGCGCGCCGTGCGCATCGGCGAGAACCTTGAGCGTCTGAACCTGCATGCCGAGGTGCGGGTCGGTGACGCCGGTGCGCCCGCGATGTGGCACGACGGCATTCCCTTCGATCGCATCTTGGCCGATGTGCCCTGCTCTGCTTCGGGCATCGTCCGTCGCCATCCCGATATCCGATGGCTCAGGCGGCCGGACGATGTCGCCGCGCTCGCGCGAGAGCAGCAACGCATCGTCGATGCACTGTGGCCGCTACTTGCGCCGGGGGGCGAACTGCTTTATGCGACCTGCTCGATTTTTCCGGAGGAAGGCGAGGCACAGGCCGAGCGGTTTGAACGCGTCCACAAAGATGCGGTACGATTGGACGCGCCGGGGCAACTGGCGCCGGTTTCGGCCGGCGCGACGGATGCGTCTTCGGTGCTACCCACGGCCGGCATGCGCGCCGCTGAGCGCACCGAGTCTGACATCGACCACGACGGTTTTTTCTACGCGCGCTTTCAGAAACGGTGACGATCAGCAAACGCCTTTTTTCGCTTCGGCTTGTGGCCGTGCTCTGGATCGGGCTGACCGTTTGCCTTGCCGCAGCGGCGCCGGCGCATGCCGATTCGATCGCCGTCCAACGTGCTTCCTTGCAAGCAGACGGCACGGGCTGGAGCCTGGATGCGCGCTTCGACTTCGAGCTCAACAGCAGCCTTGAGGATGCTGTCAACCGAGGCGTTCCGCTCTACTTCACGACCGATTTCGAGCTCACGCGCCCAAGGTGGTATTGGATCGACGAGCAACCGGTATCGGTCTCGCAAACGTGGCGGCTCTCGTTTCAGCCGCTGACGCGTGAATATCGTGTGTCGAGCGGCGGCCTGCAACTCGGTTTCAGCTCGCTTGCCGAAGCGCTCGCCATTATCAAGCACGTCACGTCGTGGCATGTGATCGAGCACGCTCAAGTGCGAGCTGGCGAGACTTACACTGCGTCGGTGCGCATGGCGCTCGACACGGCGCTTATGCCCAAGCCGTTCCAGGTCGATGCGGTGAACAATCGCGACTGGTCGCTTGCCTCCGATTGGAAGCGATTCACCTTTACGGTAGCCGAACATGCTAGATAGGATGCGCCGCGGTGCTGATGCCAAGAGCATCGTGTTACGGGTGCTCGTATCGACTGTCGCCGTCACGGCGTTGCTGCTGCTCGTATTGCTTGCGGCTGCGAGCGCCAACACCGAGTTTTTCGACCGCTACTACTCATGGCTCTATTCGGCCAACATTGCGGTGGCGCTCGTTTTTCTGCTTGTCGTCGTCGCGCTGGTCGTGATGATCCTCGTGCGCTTGCGCAAGGGCAAGTTCGGCACGCGGCTACTCGCGAAGCTTGCCATCTTCTTTGCGCTGGTCGGCGTCGTGCCGGGAGCGATCATCTACGTCGTCTCCTATCAGTTCGTCTCGCGCAGCATCGAGTCGTGGTTCGACGTCAACATCGAGACAGCGCTCACGTCGGGGCTCAATCTTGGCCGTGGCATGCTCGACGCATCGCTTTCCGATTTGCAGACGAAGGCGCGGTTGATGTCCGAGCAACTGGCAAGCGCGGGCCCCGCCAACACCACCATTACGCTGTTGCGCTTGCGCGACCAGTTCGGCGTGCAGGAGGCCATGATCGTCGAGTCGGGGGGCGGCGTATCAGGCGCCGCGCCCAGTTTGCATGTGGTTGCTCAGGCATCGGGCGGCAACATCGCGGCGCTCGTACCCGACGACATGCCGACGACACTCGTGATCGATCAGGCCCGCAGACGCGGCTTCGCGGCGGTCGAAGGCGAAGTGGACGGCGATCCTCATGCTGTGGGAGGCGCAGGCACGCTGCGCTTGCGCGTCGTCGAGCGCATACCGGATTCCAATACATCGCTCTTGCAGCCGGCCGAGCGCTTCTTGCAGATTACGCAGCCCGTGTCGCCGACCCTAGCGCGCAACGCCGACGCCGTGCAGCGCGCCTATCGCGAATATCAGGAGAAGTCACTCGGCCGCACGGGGCTGCGCAAGATGTACATCGGGACGCTGACCCTCGCGCTCTTTCTCGCGACGTTTATCGCCATGATGCTTGCGATTGCGCTCGGCAATCAGCTCGCGCGGCCGCTCTTCCTGTTGGCGAAGGGAACGAAGGAAGTCGCGGAAGGCGACTTCACGCCCAAGCGCGAGATCAAGTCGCGCGATGAACTTGGCTTTCTGACTCAGTCGTTCAATGCGATGACGCGGCAGTTGTCCGAGGCACGCGCGGCGGTGGAGCAAAACCGCATCGCGCTTGAGCATTCGAAGGCCTATCTAGAGAGCATCCTCGCAAACCTGACGGCTGGCGTGTTCGTGCTCGACAGGCAATTCCGGCTGAGCACGGCCAATCGCGGCGCCGAACGCATATTCCGGCAGCCTTTCCATTCGATGCTTGGCGCATCGCTGGAGAAAATCGATGTCGTTGCCGAGTTCGCGTCCATGGTGCGCAAGGCCTTTGCGGATCGAGAGGCGGCCAGCACAGGTGGCCACGACAACGGCCACTGGCAGCAGCAGATCGCCGTCTCCGTGCCTGGGGAGATGGAGCCGATCACGCTGCTCGTGCGAGGCTCGCGGCTTGTGGCTGGGGGCGAAAACGGCGGCGAATTGGACGAAGTGCAAACGACGGGCTATGTGATTGTCTTCGACGACATCTCCGATGTGATTTCGGCGCAGCGATCGGTGGCGTGGGGTGAAGTGGCACGACGGCTCGCGCACGAGATCAAAAATCCTTTGACGCCGATTCAACTTTCCGCTGAACGCCTGCAAATGAAGCTTGCGGACAAGCTTTCGCAGCCAGACGCCGATGTGCTCAAGCGCGGCGCCACGACGATCGTCAATCAGGTTGCGGCAATGAAGCGCATGGTGGACGATTTTCGCGACTATGCGCGCACGCCGCCTGCCGTGCTTGCGAACCTGCAGCTCAACGATCTGGTGATGGAGGTCCTTGCGCTGTACGGCGTCGAGGAGGGTAAGAGCCCCATCTTGGTTGACTTGCACCCGTTGCCCGTGATCAAGGGCGATGCGACACAACTTCGCCAAGTGATTCACAATTTGCTGCAAAACGCACAAGATGCAGTCGCGGACGCACGCAATCCCCGTGTCGTGCTGGAAAGCAAGACAGTAGAATATGGCGATCCCGACGCCCAGGGCAAAGTCCGCATCGCAGTACGCCTCACCGTTTCGGACAACGGACCGGGCTTTCCCGCTCGCATTCTCACACGTGCGTTCGAACCTTACGTGACGACTAAGGCCAAAGGGACGGGGCTTGGACTTGCCACCGTCAAGAAGATCGTCGATGAGCATGGCGCCCGCATCGATATTCGCAATCGCATGAAGTCGGGCGAGACGATCGAGGGTGCGCAGATTTCGATATTGTTCCTGCAAATGGCTGACGACACGTTGCCATCCACGCCCGGCCAAGCGGCAACGCGCGGGGGAGCAACGCCGGGGACGACAAAAGCAATAGCGCAGACAAGGGCAGCATAAATGGCAACCATCTTGGTGGTAGACGACGAAATGGGTATCCGGGAATTACTCTCGGAAATCCTGAGCGATGAGGGGCATGCCGTTGACGTCGCAGAAAACGCGCAACAGGCGCGCGATTTACGCTTGCGTCATGCACCTGATCTCGTGCTGCTCGACATCTGGATGCCCGATACGGATGGCGTGACCCTGCTCAAGGAGTGGGCAGCGCAAGGGCAGTTGACCATGCCCGTCATCATGATGTCGGGGCATGCGACGATCGATACGGCGGTCGAGGCGACCAAGATCGGCGCGCTGAACTTTCTCGAAAAGCCGATCGCGCTGCAAAAGCTATTGAAAGCCGTTGAGCAGGGGCTCGCACGCGGCAGCGCAATACCTTCTTCCGCCGCGGCTGCGAAGTCGGCCACGCCTGCCAATGTCGCGTCGATTGCGGCAGCCGTCGCTGTGCCGGGGTTTGTGGTCGACAACCCGGCGGGGGGGATGGTCGTGGGGCAGGCCGCATCGATTTCCTTCGACATTCCGCTTCGCGATGCGCGCGACGCGTTTGAACGCGCCTATTTCGAATATCACTTGGCGCGCGAGAACGGCAGCATGACGCGAGTCGCCGAAAAGACGGGGCTTGAGCGCACCCATCTTTATCGCAAGCTCAAGCAGCTCGGCGTCGATCTTGGCAAGAGCAAGGGGGAATGACAGGGAGTGAGCGCTGCCTTGGGTCGGACGCCGCTCTACGGCGCGATTCGTCCATCGTTGCGCTTCAGTTCCGTGCCGTTGCGTCGCATGGCGCTTTTTGTCCGCTTTTGTCGTTCTGCACGAGGGATTGGTAGTGTCGCGCAATGTGACGCGCCACTGACGCTCACATGAGTTGTGAAGCACTGCATCCCCAATGCAAGATCGACTAAACGTACAAAAACACTTGAGGATCCCCCAAGTCCTTGATATAATCTTTTTTCTTCGTGGCCCGGTAGCTCAGTTGGTAGAGCAGCGGATTGAAAATCCGCGTGTCGGTGGTTCGATTCCGCCCCAGGCCACCAGCTGTATGCAACCCCAAGAATCGCGAGATTCTTGGGGTTTTCTTCATTGCTGCGCGGGTCGCGCTGCTTGTTCCGCGCAGCAGGCCTTAAGGCCTCTGATCTGGTTGGTCAGTAGAGGGCGCAACCGAGGGGGCGCAACCCAGGGGCGCAATGTAGCGCTTGGCCCCAAAGGTGAGGCCTATACTTCGATTGCGCAAAGCCGCGGGTGTTGTGCTTGGGCGCAGGAGATCGGCGGGCGTGAGGCGCGTGGGACGTGCAGGCCGCGAACGCGGCGTGTGATCACGCGTTGCATCCACGACGCCTAATGCCACGCCGTAAGGTGCAGCAGACGCCACACTGCGGCGAACATCGGCAGACAACGGATTCGTGACGGCTTACGGAGTGGAGTGTTCACGGTGATTGGGACAGACGCTAAGAGCGGCGCGCTCGTGCTATTTTCGGGTGGCCAGGATTCGGCGACGTGCCTCGCATGGGCACTTGATCGTTACGAGACGGTCGAAACGATCGGTTTCGATTACGGCCAGCGTCATCGCGTGGAGCTTGACTGTCGGGAGGGCGTGCGTGAAAAGTTCGCGCGCGCATTCCCCGCATGGGCTGGCCGGCTCGGTGACGATCACATGATCGATCTTTCCGTGCTCGGCGCGATCAGCGATACGGCCATGACGCGCGAGATCGAGATCGAGGCTGCGGCTAACGGACTGCCGAACACGTTCGTGCCGGGGCGAAACCTGATGTTCATGACGATCGCCGCCGCGCTCGCGCATCGACGCGGATTGCGCGCGCTCGTCGGCGGGATGTGCGAGACGGATTTCTCCGGCTATCCGGACTGCCGCGATGACACGATGAAGGCGCTGCAAGTCGCACTCAATCTCGGTATGCAGAGCCGCTTCATCATCGAGACGCCGCTGATGTGGCTCGATAAGGCCGATACTTGGCGCCTCGCCGAGCGGCTCGGCGGCCCTGCGCTGGTCGAGTTGATTCGCGTGGAGACGCACACCTGCTACCTCGGCGAGCGGGGGCAGTTCAACGACTGGGGCTTCGGCTGCGGCGAATGTCCAGCGTGCCGCTTGCGCAAGCGCGGCTATGAGGCATTTCTTGCGGGCGAACAGGTGACGCAACCGGTGTAGCGGTCTCCCGGTCGGGCGAGTTGCGACAAAGGCGGTGCAATGGGTGCGGACACCCCGCGCAGATCGAGTCGAGGACTCGGGCAGACGGAAAACGCGATATGACGTACGCGGTCAAGGAAATTTTCTACACGCTGCAGGGCGAAGGCGCGAACGCCGGCCGCCCAGCTGTGTTTTGCCGGTTCGCCGGTTGCAATCTTTGGTCGGGGCGCGAAGAGGATCGCGCGAGCGCGGTTTGCCGCTTTTGCGACACCGACTTCGTGGGCACTGACGGCGAGAACGGTGGCAAATATGGCGATGCCCGCGCGCTCGTCGACAAGATCGTCTCGCTTTGGCCGGTCGGCGAAGGCTTCCGCTTCGTCGTCTGCACGGGCGGGGAGCCGATGTTGCAGCTCGACGCGCCGCTCGTCGATGCGCTGCATGCGGCTGGATTCGAAGTGGCAATCGAGACGAACGGTTCGCTGCCGGTTCTGGAATCGATCGATTGGGTTTGCGTGAGCCCCAAAGCCGATGCACCGCTCGTCGTCACCAAGGGTGACGAACTGAAGGTCGTCATTCCGCAGGAGAATCAGCGCTTGGCCGACTATGCGGCGCTCGAGTTCGATCACTTTCTGGTGCAGCCGATGGACGGCCCTGCGCGCGAAATCAACACGCGTCTCGCAATCGACTGGTGCAAGCGCCACCCGAAGTGGCGGCTTTCCATGCAGACGCACAAGTATCTGAATATACCCTGACCCCTGCCGTGCTGACGATTACCCGAAAACTCGAATTCGATGCGGGGCACCGCATCCCCGACCACCGCAGCCAGTGCCGTAATCTCCACGGGCACCGGTATGTGCTCGAGATCACGCTGCAAGGCGACGTGATCGACCAGGAAGGCGCGCCCGATCGGGGCATGGTGATGGACTTCGCCGATGTCAAATCGCTCGCGATGGAGCATTTGGTCAGCCGTTGGGATCACGCGTTTCTTGTCTACGAAGGCGACACCCAAGTTCGAGCGTTTCTTGAGTCAATGCCCGATCACAAGACGGTGGTGCTCAATCGTATTCCCACCGTCGAAAACCTCGCGGCCGTCGCATTCGAGACGCTTTCGGCCGTCTATGACGCGCATTACGGCGTGAATCTGCGCCTCACGCGTGTGCGGATCTACGAAACGCCGAACTGCTGGGCCGATTTTGTCCGCGATATTTGACCCTCGCCTCTAATGGCGTGAGCCGTGCCGAGGACGCGCAAGAATGCGCTTGTCCTCTGCGCGTCACGTCTCTCGTGCCCCATTCTTGGGGCGGTGCGCGACGACCCACGCTTTGCGCGGTGCTTCCGCTGTCAGTATGATCGAGCAAAGCCGGTTTCGCGCCGCGTGCGCGGTGTGCCGGCGTCAATGGAGCGAGACCCGGCCGCGCAGCGCGAAGCTTCACGAGCGCTGCGTTGATAGTGGCGGCTGCGTGTGGCGCTCACTCGAGGAGGTGGCGCATGAGCACATTTACGAATCCCCTCAAGGCGCGTCTGAAGGAAGCCGAGCCGCTTTACGGGTTGTGGCTCTCGCTCCGTAGCGCTGAAGTGGCAGAGGCGCTCGCACATGCCGGGTTCGACTGGCTTTGCATCGACATGGAGCACGCGCCGAATGATTCGGCTGATGTGACAGCGCAATTGCGCGCCATTGCCGCCTCGCGGCTGCCCACCGAACCTGTCGTCCGTGTGCCGGCTTGCGAATCTTGGCTCGTCAAACGGGTCCTCGACGCGGGCGCGCGCACGCTGATGTTTCCCAATATCGAATCGGCCGAAGCGGCGGCACACGCTGTTCGGCTGACGCGCTTCCCGGACACCGGTCACGCCGATGGTCTGCGCGGCGTCGCGAGCGCTGTACGGGCCTCGGCATACGGCGCACGGCGCGACTATCTGCAGACCGCCAATGCGCAGATTGCGACAATCGTCCAGATCGAATCCGGGGAGGCACTCGACGAAGTCGATCGAATTGCAGCAACGTCCGGGGTCGATTGTCTGTTCGTCGGGCCATCGGATTTAGCGGCGAGCCTCGGTCATCTTGGGGATACCAAACACCCCGAGGTTCAGGATGCCGTGCGCCGCGTAGCTGCCGCCGCCGAACGGGCCGGCGTCGCATCGGGCATTTTTGCGCTCGACGCGGCGAGTGCGCGTCAGTATCGCGCGGACGGCTTCCGCTTTATCGCACTGGCCGCCGACGTAGGGTGGCTCGTTCGCGCTGTCCGTGCCGCATTGCAGGAGGCAAGAACATGAGAAAACGGAGCATGTCCGCATGGGGGCGTTCGGCGCTTCCCATCATCTCGGCCCTCACGTTGGCTGTTGCCGGGCTTGCTGGCGCTGCGCCCGCGCAGTCACGCACGCAGGCAGAAGGGCAAATCAACCCGGCCGCACCGCTTGCCGACAAAGACCCCGAGACGCAAGCCGCGGTGGCCGACTATAACGCCGGCGATTTCAACGCCGCGCTCAAGGAATTTCGCGATGCTGCGGAGCGCGGCAACCGGCTCGCGCAATTCAATTACGCGATGATGTTGCTTAACGGCGAGGGCACACCCGCCAACGTCGATGAAGGGCGGAAATGGCTGCGCAAGGCGGCCGATGCGAACATGTCGCACGCGCAGTACGTCTACGGCAGGATGTACGACGACGGCGACTTCGTATCGCGAGACCCGACGGAGGCGCACCGATGGTTCATCAAAGCGGCACAACAGGGCCACATACAGGCCGAATTGGCGCTTGCGAACCAGTTCCTGGATGGGCGCGGCACCGCACGCGACTACAGGCAGGCCTTCCACTGGTACAAAAAAGCCGCCGAAGGCGGCGATATGACCGCCCAGTATGTGACAGCGTCGTTTTATGAGCGTGGCGGCGATGGCGTCACGCGCAACATCAACATCGCACGTGCGTACTACGCGGCGGCTGCCGCCCAGGGGGATCCGGCCGCGCGGCTCAAGTTTCAGGAACTGAGCAGCGAGCTCAGTCGCGAGGCGCAAGGACAGTCGAAACCGGCGCAGCCTTAG
>NZ_DATJJF010000039.1:0-4579 GCF_035492435.1 Trinickia sp. | reverse complement strand
GCCAAACGTAGTGCCGGCGCCCCATCCGCCGCTGCCGACGGCCTCATATGATGCGATAATCGCAAAATCCATTTTCAGGCCCGTTATCCATGGCTATCACGATCAAAAACGAAGACGACATCGCGAAGATGCGCGTCGCGTGCCGCCTCGCAAGCGAAGTGCTCGATTACATCACGCCGTTCGTCCAGCCGGGGGTGACCACGGGCGAGCTCGACCGGCTCTGTCACAACTACATGACCGACGTGCAGGGCACGATCGCGGCGCCGCTCAACTATCAGCCGCCCGGGTACCCGCCGTACCCCAAAGCCACCTGCATTTCGGTCAACGACGTGATCTGTCACGGTATTCCGGGCGACAAGGTCGTCAAGAGCGGTGATGCGCTCAACATCGACATCACCGTGATCAAGGACGGCTACTTCGGCGACACGAGCCGCATGTTCATCGCGGGCGAAGGCTCGATTCTCGCCAAGCGCCTCGTGCAAGCCACCTACGAATGCATGTGGCTCGGCATCAATCAGGTACGCCCCGGCGCGCGGCTCGGCGACATCGGCCACGCGATTCAGCGGCACGCCGAAGAGCACGGCTATAGTGTGGTGCGCGAGTACTGCGGCCACGGAATCGGCACGGTCTTCCACGAAGATCCGCAAATTCTCCATTACGGCCGCCCTGGCACCGGTTTGGAACTGCGGCCGGGCATGATCTTCACCATTGAGCCGATGATCAACGCCGGCCGCCGCGAAATCCGCACCATGCCGGATCAGTGGACGGTCAAGACGCGCGATCGCAGTCTGTCCGCGCAGTGGGAACATACGGTCCTCGTGACGGAATCAGGCTTCGACGTGCTGACCGTCTCGGCCGGAACGCCCGAGCGGCCAAGCTTGCCGGTCGCCGCCTGAACGTTTCAACGGCTCGCCAATTGCATCGCGATTGATCGACAGTGCCCGCGGGGCCGCCTATGCCATCGAGGACGAAATGCAATCCGCTGGAAGCCCCGATATCGAAGTCCCGCCGCGCGCCGACGGCAAGTCTGATCGGAGCCGCAATCCGTGCGCGGCTCTCGACTCAGACCGAAGCCGTCTTTAGCACGCACCACCCCCGCGAGCACTCGCGGGCCCTGTGCCGCCCCGAAGCCCAAAGGCTCCGTCCGCTTCGTTAGTAGCCAGACGCAACCGAGTTGCCATCATGAGCGTTCCTGCCGCCCTGCCCGATCCCATGTCGCTCAAAGCGGATTACCGCGACGCGAAAACCGCCCTGCTCGCACGCTTTAAGACCGCGAGCAACGTCGACGCAGCGATGCGCTCGCTCGCCCGCGTCACCGACGATGCCTTACGCCGTGCCTGGCTCGGCTGCGAGATGCCCGCCTCGCTTGTGCTCGTTGCCGTCGGCGGATATGGTCGCGGAGAACTCGCGCCATTCTCGGACATCGACATCCTGGTGTTGCTGCCCGAACCGCCTGAGCCGGCACTTGAAGCGCAAATCGAGCGTTTCATCGGACTGGCCTGGGATCTCGGGCTCGAGATCGGCAGCAGCGTACGCACCGTGAACGAATGCATCGACGAGGCGGAGCGGGACGTTACGGTACGCACCTCGCTGATCGAGGCTCGACGCATCGTCGGCAGCACGACGCTCTTCCAGCGTTTCACGCTGCAGTTGAACGAAACGTTCGATGCACGCGCATTTTTTCAGGCCAAGCTGCTTGAGATGCGCCAGCGACACGCCAAATTTCAGGATTCGCCGTACAGCCTCGAGCCCAACGTCAAGGAAAGTCCGGGTGGGCTGCGCGATCTCCAGCAAATCCTCTGGATTGCACGTGCAGCAGGGTTCGGCAGCAGTTGGCGCGAGCTCGACGAACGCGGATTGATCACGCCGCGCGAAGCACGCGAGCTACGCCGCAACGAAGCCTTTTTGAAGACGGTGCGCGCCCGGTTGCATGTCATTGCGGGGCGACGCCAGGATATGCTGGTGTTCGACTTGCAAACCGCAGCCGCCGAAAGCTTTGGCTACCAGGCCACAGCCGCTCGCCGCGCCAGCGAGCAGTTGATGCGCCGGTATTATTGGGCGGCCAAAGCCGTCACCCAGCTCGCAACGATCCTGATCCAGAACATCGAAGCGCAGCTATTTCCACGCACGAGCGGGGTCACGCGTGTGTTGTCCGATCGCTTCGTCGAAAAACAGGGCATGATCGAGATTGCCAGCGACGATGTCTTCGAACGGGTGCCCTCCGCAATTCTCGAGGCATTCCTGCTCTATGAGGTCACGCCGGGGGTCAAGGGCTTGTCGGCACGCACGTTGCGGGCGCTCTACAACGCGAGAGACATCATGGACTCGCGCTGGCGCAAGGATCCGGAGAATCGACGTCTCTTCATGGAGATCCTGAAGCAACCGCGAGGCATCACCCATGCTTTGCGGCTTATGAACCAGACGAGCGTGCTCGGGCGCTACCTGCTCAGCTTTCGGCGCATCGTCGGGCAAATGCAGCACGATCTCTATCACGTCTATACGGTCGACCAGCACATCTTGATGGTGCTGCGCAACATGCGCCGCTTCGCGCTGCCCGTCCACGCGCACGAATATCCGTTCTGCACTCAGTTGATGGGCAACTTCGAGCGAAATTGGGTGCTCTGCGTCGCCGCGCTGTTTCATGACATCGCGAAAGGCCGCGGCGGGGACCACTCAACGCTCGGCATGGCCGACGCGCGACGTTTTTGCCAGGACCACGGCATGTCTGCCGACGATACCGCGCTCGTCGTGTGGCTGGTGCGCCATCACCTGACGATGAGCCAGGTCGCGCAAAAACAGGATACGACTGACCCGGCCATCATCCAGCAGTTTGCCGAGCTCGTCGGCAACGAGCGGCGGCTGACTGCGCTGTATCTGTTGACTGTGGCCGATATTCGTGGGACCAGCCCAAAGGTCTGGAATACCTGGAAGGGCAAGCTGCTCGAGGATCTTTACCGCGTAACGCTGGCCGTACTCGGTGGCGCGCGCCCCGACGAGCATTCGGAGCTCAAGGTGCGCCAGGAGGAAGCGATCGCGCTGCTGCGCCTTGAAACCGTGCCCGAGCGTGCGCACTGTGCGCTTTGGGAGCAGCTCGACGTCGGCTATTTCCTGCGTCACGACGCCGCCGACATCGCCTGGCAGACCCGCGTGCTTTATCGCCACGTACGTGAAGAAGCGCCGATCGTTCGCGCTCGGCCATCGCCAATCGGCGAAGCGTTGCAGGTGCTCGTGTACGTGCCTGATCGGCCGGACCTCTTTGCCGGTATCTGTGCCTACTTCGAGCGCAATGGTCTCTCGGTGCTCGACGCGCGCATCAACACGACGCGTCACGGGTATGCGCTCGACAACTTTATCGTGGCGCATCCGGAGCAAGACCTGCACTACCGCGACATCGCCAACCTCGTCGAGCAACAGCTCTGCGCATGGCTGTCGGCCGATGCGCCGCTACCGGAGCCTTCGAAAGGGCGCCTTTCGCGGCTTTCGCGCGCATTTCCGATCACACCGCGCGTTGACCTGCGTGCGGACGAGCGGGGCCAGTACTACATCCTGTCGATCTCGGCAAACGACCGACTCGGCTTGCTCTACGCCATCGCCCGGGTGCTCGCGGAGCGTCGGGTCGGCGTGCATTCCGCGCGTATCAATACGCTCGGCGAGCGCGTCGAGGACGTCTTCCTGCTCGACGGGCGAGGATTGTCGGACAATCGGCTGCAAATTCAACTGGAGACCGAACTGCTGCATGCGATCGCGGTATGAGCGCGAGCGTTCACCGATTCAGCGGAATTCATCTGTAGCCAGCCGCTTGCGACCACCACGCTATGGGCGTGCATGGCTGCGGGCGGCGTAATTTTTTTCGAGATTGTATGCGCGTCAAACTGACAGCCAAACATCCGCGACCGGCTGCCCCGGATCGCGCTCCCGTGCGTGCGGGCAGCTCGTCTGCACGCAAACCGACCCGCCCCGCCGGCTCTGGGCGCCAGGACGCGACGACGACGGCGGCACCACGTGCGCCCCGCCGACGCGACGACGCACCGGCCAAACGCCTGAATGGCGAGGACGGTGTACGTGCGCCAGGCGGTGAACGCAAGCGGCTTGACCCACGGCAGCCGCAGACGGAACGGTCGCCGCGCGTCGAGCGTAACGGAGACCGCCCATCGTTCGGCAACCCGCGAGCTCGCCGCGATGAATCAGCACGCGATGATCGGCAGCCCCGCGGCGACCGTCCATCGTTCAGCAACCCGCGAGCTCGCCGCGATGAATCTGCACGCGACGATCGGCAGCCCCGCGGCGACCGTCCATCGTTCGGCAATCCGCGAGCTCGCCGCGATGAATCTGCACGCGACGATCGGCAGCCCCGCGGCGACCGTCCATCGCTGGGTAAACCGCAATCGCACCGCACAGGACCAGCACGCGACGATCGCGAGACACATAACGCTCGGCGATCACCCGGCGCTGGCCAGCGGGTCGACGAGCGTCGGCCGCATCGCAAGTCGGACGAATCCGATGCGGCTGCCGACGGCGCGATGCGCCTCTCCAAGCGCATGTCCGAGCTCGGGCTCTGTTCGCGGCGGGAAGCCGACGA
>NZ_DATJJF010000038.1:0-25423 GCF_035492435.1 Trinickia sp. | reverse complement strand
CATGCGCTCGATCTCGCGAGCGGAGGCGAGGTGCTCGGCGGGCCGACGGAGATTGCGGCGAGTGTTCCGGGCAACGGCTCGGGCAGCGTGAACGGCGTCATCGCGTTCGACCCTTCGCTGCAGACCGAGCGTGCCGCGCTCGCGCTCGTTGGCAATAACCTGTACCTGGGGTGGACGGCGCACTGCATGTCAGGTAACTACCACGGCTGGATCATGAGTTACAGCGCCGACACGCTCCAGCAAACGGGGGTGATGGCCGTCACCCCTAACGGCAGCGGCGCCTCGATCTGGATGGCGGGCTCGGGTATGTCGTCCGACGGCACATCGATTTTCGTCGTCGCCGGCAACGGCACCTTTGGTACGACGCTGAACGCGCAGGGCATGCCGAGCGACGGCGATTACGGTAACGCGCTGATGAAGCTATCGGGCGGGCCGCTTGGCGTGACCGATTACTTTACGATGCTGGACACCGTGCAAGCATCGGATGCCGACAACGATTTCGGTTCGGGCGGCGTGATGGTGCTGCCGGATCAGACGATGGCAAACGGCACCGTCAAGCATCTTGCGGTGGCTGCTGGAAAAAACAACAGGATTTATGTCGTCGACCGCGACGCGTTGGGCAAGTTTGATCCGAAAGCCAACCACGTCTGGCAAGAGCTGGTCGGCACGCTGGCCGGGGGAATTTGGGGGTCGCCCGCGTATTACAACGGCGTCGTCTACTACGGGGGGATTTACGATAATTTGAAAGCGTTGCCGATCACGAATGCTTTGGTGGCCACCACGGCGTCATCGAAAAGCCCGACGACGTTTCCTTATCCGGGCGCAACGCCCGCGATCTCGGCGAATGGCTCGAAAAACGGCATCGTGTGGGCCGCGGAAAACGGCAGTACGGGCGCCGTGCATGCTTACGACGCGAGCAATCTTGCGAATGAGCTTTACAACAGCAACCAGGCCGGCACGCGCGATCAGTGGGGGCCTGGCAACAAGTTCATCACCCCGACCATTGCGCTAGGGAAGGTTTACGTGGGGGCAACGAACGGGGTGGCGGTGTTCGGATTGCTGCCGTAGGTGAGGTTTTCGCGGGCGGCTGTCGCGTGACAGCCGCTTTTCACCGCGTTTGCTTGCGCGTGCCGCTTCAGCAGGCGGTCTGTTTGACGGTTTTCTCGTTTGCGAGCCCGAAGAGTGGTCGCAGTGCGGTGCCGACGACGTTGCCGAAAAACGCGCAGATTGCCCACACCCATCCGTGCAGACTGCCTGAAACGATGCCGCTGAAGTAGGCGCCGATATTGCAGCCGAACGAGAGCCGGGCGCCATAGCCGAGCAGCAGGCCGCCGACGATCGCGGCGACGAGCGAGCGCGCCGGCACGCGCCAGCCGAGCTGGAACCGCCCCGCGAGCGCCGAGGCCGCGAGTGCACCGATCATGATGCCGATGTCCATGACCGACGTGATGTCGAACGACAGCGGCGCGGCCAGTGCTTTCGTATGGGGATGCCAGTATGACCAGCTTGCGACATCGATGCCCAATGCCGCCGCACCTTTCGCGCCCCATAGCGCGAATGCCGAGGTGATGCCCCAAGGGCGACCGGCGAGCGCCAGTGTTGCAAAGTTCAGTACCGCGAGTGCAATGGCGCCGACCCACATCGGCCACGGGCCGACGAGCCAGGTAGGGGCGCTATGGTGGGCCGAGCTCTTGCTCGAGGTCGACGCGAGCGCGCCGTGCCGACGCTTCTCGAGGACGACGGTCAACCACGCGAAGACGGCGAAAAGCGCCAAGTTGATCGCAATGGCGGGGCCGACACCGAATGACTGGATCATCGAGAACGGCTTGGGTGCGGGCAGCGACGTCCACCAGGCGAAGTGCGCTGTGCCGATCAACGAGCCGATCACGAAAAAGAGCAGCGTGACGAGCATGCGCGTATTCCCGCCGCCGACTGCGAAGAGGGTGCCCGAGGCGCAGCCGCCACCGAGTTGCATGCCGATGCCGAAAACGAAGGAGCCTACGATGAGTGAGGTGCCAGCGGGCGATATGTTGCCCACTACCGGGTGGCCGAAGAGCGTGCCTGCGGACAAGGCCGGGAAGAACAGCAAGACGCCGAGTGCCAGCATGACCATTTGCGCGCGCACGCCGTCGCCGCGGCGATCGGAGATGAGGCGACGCCAAGCTGACGTGAACCCGAAAGATGCGTGATAAAGCACGATGCCGAGCAGGGCACCGACTACCCACAGTGCGGCTTGGCGGCCGCTGACGGTGGTGTCGAGGTAGACGAGGCCTGCCACGAAAGCGAGCAGAGCGACGCCGAGCGCACCGGCATGCGTGCCGGGACGCGCCGCGCGAAAAGCGACGGAAACGTCGGACATGGTGAGGGGGAACTCCGGGGAGAATGAAGCTGAAAGGGTCAAATTCGCTAATGCATTATGCTTGCTGTGCCAAGCTTGGTATACGAGCTTTTAGTTATAAGCATATGCGGGGTGGGTGCGGGCGGGCGCGAAAATTCTTTGGGTTCTGTGGAATGCAACAGACTCGACGCCGCTGCGATATACCGCAAAGCTTGCTGGGGGATGGGCTAATCAGATGGGCGACTGCGCCGCTGAATCAAGAGGATCAGCAACGAGGACTGGCTGACTGCAGTCAGTGACGTTCGGCGGCGATAAGCCTGTCGACCGATTTGCCGAGAGATCGGCAGATGGAGCGGGCGATGGGAATCGAACCCACGTCTCCAGCTTGGGAAGCTGGGGTAATAGCCATTATACGACGCCCGCAGAGCACGCTATTGTACAAGGGTTTTGCAGCTTTGGGAAAGTGCTCGTTATCAGCGCTGTCCCCACCCAGCCCCTCACGCCCCCCGCTCAAGAAGAAACACCGCCATCGCATCGCGCAACGCCTGCGCTTGCTCGCGCAAGTGCCCCGAAGCGCAAGCCACGCCTTGCACATGAGCCACATCACGCCCGAGCATGTGGTCGATCTGCGAAATGCCGTCGCTGAACTCGTCGAGGTCACGGCTTTGTGCTTCGCTGGTCGCGCTGATGTCGTCGACGAGCTGTGCGACTTCGCCGACTTGTCCCATCACGTTGCGCATCGTCTCACCGGCATGGGAGGCGAGCGTCGAGCCGTCTTCAACGTGCTGTAGCGAATCGGCGATCAGCGCTTTGATTTCGTGGGCAGCATTGGCGCTGCGTTGTGCAAGCGCTCTGACTTCCCCGGCGACGACAGCAAATCCGCGGCCTTCGGGGCCGACGCGTGCCGCTTCGATCGAAGCGTTCAGCGCCAGAATATTGGTCTGAAACGCAATGCCTTCGATGGTCGTGATCATGTCACCCATCCGATGCACGGCGTCATCGATGTCCCCGATCTTGGCAATCACTTCCGCGACGACCTGTCCGCTTTGCTGTGCGACCGTCGCGGTCTGGCGCGCAAGACCGTTCGCCCGCGAGGCCCCCGCTGCGCTCTCGCGCACGCGCGATGCGATGTGGCCCATGGTCGTATTCGTCGTTTTCAGCGTGTCTGCCTGAGCTTCAATCTGTTTTGACAGGTTCTGATTGCCGGCGGCAATCTCATGCGATGAACTTGCGATGCCTTCAATCGTTGCGGTGATTTCACGCATGGCGCTGTGAATGGCATCGAGTGTTTGTTTGAACGTCTGGCTGCTGCGGCCCTCGAGTGCCATCGGAGCAAACCGCAAGTCGAAGCGTCCCTTCTCGCGCGAAAGGTTTTCGCTCAACAATGCGAGTTCGCGAGCGGTTCGAGCATCGCGTTTCATCTGCCAGGCGATATAGACGAGCAATGCGGCCTCGGCAACGACGTAGGCGGCATGCAAGATGACAGTCGAGAGGGCTGGTTGCGTGAAGCAATAAACGTCAAAACCCCCGAGTTGCAGATAATTGAAGCTCAAATGGTGGACTGCGATGACGAGTGCGGCACATACGATGGGCCGCCAGTCGCGATAAGCGAGCAGAAAGGCCATGAAAACGAAAATGCCGAAATGCAATTCGACGAGGCCGCGTTCCTCATGGATATGCAAGGCGGCAAAAATCATCAAGCTGGCCGCCAAAAAAAGACGTGTCGCGAGTGAGCCAGGACGCCAGAGCACGAGCGCCGACGCGATAAGGGTGGTCGGTAACCCAATCGTAAAGACGGCGGGCCAAGCGTAATACCGCGCGGCGAGCAGGCAGGCAACGACGAAAAGCGCCCATACGATCGCGAGCATCAACCTGTCTGCCTTGATATAAATCGAAAGCAACAGACTGTCCGTCGATTCCATGGCGGCCCCTCTCAGGTTTTGTTGATTTTCTCTTTGTCGTGCGGAAACAACGGCGTCGCTGAGCGAAGCGCGAAAATGCGTTTGTTTTTCAGGCCAAAGTTTCACTAACCGGTTTACGGCGCAATTGCCCTTAGGCTTTAGAAGGCATTGGCAAAGCTTACACCGACGGTCTATGGCGAAAAGCATTCGCGGAAATTCGATATACCTCGCCGGTATGCGCATGCGAGATGCGAGTTCAGACGATGGCTCATTATCGGTGGGTCCGCTAAAAGCCCACAGATATTGCCGCAGGCGGGGGGAGGGGCCTCTGGGAAAAGCGACAAGTTGCGTCCGACGGCGGGATCTCATAAAGTAATGGACTCGCTGCCTCCCCGTTTGGAGGCGCGAGAGGCGCCAACCGCCCGTTTGGTCTGCGCCCAGGAGATGGCATACCTCCTTTAACCGCCCTCTGTGGCTGATGATGCCTACCTTTCCCCGAGCCGGGGACGGTAGGTGTTCGCCCGTCTGGCGCCACCGGCCTTGGTTCGGTCATTCAACACAACACGAACCAGGAACGGACGTTGATCTACTCGGTTTTTTCCATTTTCATTGGCGCCGGCCTCGGCGCACTGCTGCGCTGGGTGTTGAGCCTCTGGCTCAATTCGGTGTTTCCGACCATACCGCTCGGTACGCTCGCCTCCAATATGATTGGCGGCTTTCTAATCGGCGTCGCCTTCGTCTTTTTCGCGGCTCGGGCTGGTCTGCCGCCGGAGTACCGCCTTTTCGTCACCACGGGGTTTATGGGCGGTCTCACAACTTTCTCGACTTTCTCCGTCGAGGTTGTCTCGCTGCTGGCCCAAGGTCAGATTGGCTGGGCGCTCATTCAAGCCGCAGTGCACATGTTCGGGTCGTTTGCATTGACGGCGCTCGGGATGTGGACCGCACGCGCCTGTCTTGCCGCCGCCTGACGATCGGCTCAGTGGTATTTCAATGGTTTGGGTCTTCCGTCGGGCTGGCATCCGCCTAGCGCAATAGGCGCTGCCTGCCTGCATCCGGTCACCCTCGGAGACGTGGAGCAGGCCGCAGCGCTCGACGGCACAACGGGCTTGGCGCGCCCGTTGCTTCCCCGCGGGTATTAAAGGGCGTCAGTCGCCACCCTTGTGACGACCATCAGCAGAACCTGGACGATGACGAAGAGCAGGATCGGCGAGAGGTCGATGCCGCCAAAGTTCGGCAGGATACGGCGCAGTGGGTCAAGGAACGGCGCCGTCAGCTGGTGAAGAATCGGCATGGCGGGGGAGCGCGGATTGAGCCAGGAGAGCAGTGCCATGAGGATGGTCAGCCAGATTACCAGGTTGAGCGCCCATTTCACGACCGTAAATAGCGCGACAACCACGATCGTGGGCGTGAGCCCGAATCGATCGACGCCCGAAACGGCGACCATCAGGACCACGTAGACGAACGCGGCGAGCACGGCGGCGACGAGGCTTGCCCAGTCGATGTTGCGCGTTGTCTTGAAAAGATGCCTGAGCGGCAGCACGAGCCAGTTTGTCGCCTGCATCACTGCGTTGGCGACGGGGTTGTACGGCGGCATCCGAACTGCGAGCATCCACGCGCGCAGTAAGAGCGCCGCGCCGAAGAGGGTGAAAAACGTATTGAGCAGAAAGCTGGCGATATCGCCGAACATCTTGCGTCCTTTATTGTGCGTTCTGATTCGGGTGGTGTGGCGGCGTAGCCGCCTTGCGCCCGCTTCGCGCCGAGCGCAAGGCGTCACAATATCACGGCTTAATCGACGCTTGCACTTGATGCAAGCGACCGGGCAGCGTCTTGCCGTGCTCGGCGGGTTCGATCGTCGCAGAGTGGCGGCCGTCTCTCGATGCCAGCATGTGCTGCATCGCCAACGAATTACCTCAGACTTGGCAATTACCCGTCAATCTGCTGCCCGTCAGTGCGATGGGTCGCGTTGCATTGGCTTCGCTGCCGGTGCAATTCCCCGCTCGGCACTTGTCGTTCAAGCGTGTGCTGTGCGGCGCGCGGCATTCCGGTTCAAGATTGCTTTGTTCGCGATCGTACCGATTGGGACCGTCGGGAACGGATAAAAAGACAATGTCACAGCGAGATGGGTGCAGGCGGCCCGCGAGACGTTGACTGACGCGGTCACAACCAGGAATGGCGGCGGGGGCATGAACCTCACGAGTGTCGTTCCGAGCGGGCCTGCGGCACGCAGACGGGTGTGGTCGCGCGACATGGGGTTTGCGCGAATGTTCGCCAAGTGAAATCGCGGGTCGTATGGATGTCATGCGTACCGTCACGAGGCAACCGGCGCCGCCGCTCGCGCCGGCGCCTCGACCGCGGGCTGGCGAAGTCCATTCATGCAGGAGCGAGGGTGCGTGTAAACGCGCATTCGCGCTCCTCGGCGTGTTCTTGATGCAGCAACGTAGGGGGTAATGATGAACGTCTTTTCCTATCGAAAGCATCTGAGGTTTTTGAATCGCTCGCAGCGCCGTCTCTGGTGGGATCAGCGCAAACGGCTGAGTCCGCGCGTGAAGATCAGCGCCGCATACGTGCCGCCCAATATCACGCGGGAATTTACGTATGTGAAGGTTGGATGAGGGCCGACACAGCATTTTCCCTTTTGTGTGCAGCCACGTAGGCGAGCCGGTCCTGTGACCGGACGGGCTCCGCCTGCAACGTCGTGTAATAAACGTTTACCGACCTGCAGCGCGGTTCGACCAACGCTGAGTAGAGCCGAAACCGCTTCCACCGCGTACCTGCCCCTTCAAAGCCATTTCCTTCCCGTCCAGCCGCAATTGCATTTTGAAACATCTGCAAACGGTAGCCGCGCGCGTTTTTTTATACGATGAAGACAGACCGTGCGTACTACAGCAGGCACCGCTTGCTGCCGACACGCATGCGCGCACCGCTGGGGGGAATCAATGAAAAAGCTCGTCTCGCTGTTGGCCGTCGCTGCGCTTGGTGCAGGATTCGCCGCGACGGCGCAGGCACATGTCTCGGTTGGGGTTGGCATCGGTGTGCCGCTGGCGCCGGCCTATCCGGTCTATGCGCCGCCTGCACCGGTCTATTACGGGGCGCCCGTCTACTATGCGCCGCCGGTGTATTACGCACCCCCGCCTGCCTACTATTACGGTCCCCGTTACTGGGGACCTCGGTGGCGGTACAACCACTATCGACACTGGCACTGATCACTGATATCAGAGCGGCAACCAATTCGCTCGACTGAGGTCAGCAGCCGATTGCACCGGCGGCACCGGCTGTCATCGACACGGCCGGCGCCCGGCGCCCGCTTTCATGGCGGCGTTCAGACGGTGCTGGGCGCGTGCATGATCAGCTCGCGGTACCCGTCAACGATGACGCTCCAGGACAGGTAAGCGAACAAGAGTGCCGAGGCGATATGACAAGCACGTAGCAGCGGGGCGCCAGCACGCTTGCGGCCTTGGCTCGCGAGCGCGCAAAGAAAGATTGTCCAGCAGAGGCCGCCGAGAAAGAACCCGCTGAGGAAAACCAACGCTGCGCGCGCGTTCGTCGCGCCCGCTTTGGCGATGAGCGCGCCGCCGACCGCCGCGAACCACATGATCGCCGACGGTGAGGACACGGCGAGCATGAGGCCGCGCACGAACTCGCGCAACGAGTAGGGCGCCGGCGTCTCGGCTGCTGGGGTGTCCGCGGCGGTGGGGCCGGACGCCGTCGAGGCCGTTTGCGGCAGCATGGCCTCGCGTGCCATTTTGGCCGTCAGCCACAGCAGCATCGTCCCGCCACCGAGCCATACGATCCAGTGCACCACATCGTAGTGCAGCAGCGCCGTCATGCCGCCGAGCGCGAGCGCTGCATAGACGAGATCGCCAAAACAGGAGCCCAATCCAAGCCAGAGCCCGGGCTTGAAGCCGTGCGTGAGCGTGCGCGACAGAATCGCGACGTTGACGAGGCCGATATCGAGACACAGCGATAGCGACAGTAGAAAGCCGTGGGACAACATGAGTGCGCCGCTCCTTCAGCGATCAAAGCCGAGTTCGCACCACAGCTTGTCGACCCGCGATTTGACAGCCGGATCCATCGTGATCGGGCGACCCCATTCGCGATCGGTCTCGCCCGGCCACTTGTTCGTCGCGTCGAGCCCCATCTTCGAGCCAAGGCCCGATACGGGCGAGGCGAAATCGAGATAGTCGATCGGTGTGCGCTCGACGAGCAAAGTGTCGCGCGCGGGATCGACGCGCGTTGTGATGGCCCAGATGACCTCTTTCCAGTCACGCACGTTCACATCCTCGTCGACGACGATGATGAATTTCGTATACATGAACTGCCGCAGGAAACTCCAGACGCCGAACATGACGCGCTTGGCATGGCCCGCGTAGCTCTTCTTCATCTGGACGATCGCCATCCTGTAGCTGCAACCCTCGGGAGGCAAATAGAAGTCCGTGATCTCGGGAAACTGCTTTTGCAGCAGCGGCACAAACACTTCGTTCAGTGCGACGCCAAGCATGGCCGGCTCGTCAGGCGGTTTGCCGGTGTACGTGGAGTGGTAGAGGGCGTTGCGCCGCATGGTGATGCGCTCGACCGTGAAGACGGGAAACCATTCCTGCTCGTTGTAGTACCCCGTGTGGTCGCCGTAGGGGCCTTCGAGCGCGTGCTCGTATTGAGCCGCCGCGCCTTGAGAGGGGCGACGCGGCGCGCCCGGTGGCGCGGCCGGCGGCTCGCCGCTTTGCGGATGGATGAACCCTTCGAGCACGATTTCGGCGCGTGCCGGTACCTGTAATGTGTCGACCCCCGGCGTGATGCACCGGGCAAGCTCGGTTCGTCCGCCGCGCAGCAATCCGGCGAACTGATACTCAGAGAGGGTGTCCGGCACCGGCGTGACGGCGCCCAGAATGGTGGCCGGATCGGCGCCGAGCACGACGGCGACCGGGTAGGGCTGGCCCGGCGACTTCTGAGCGAACTCGCGAAAATCGAGCGCACCGCCCCGATGCGCGAGCCAACGCATGATCAGCTTGTTGCGGCCGATCAACTGCTGGCGGTAAATCCCGAGGTTTTGCCGCGTTTTGTTTGGCCCGCGCGTGACTGTCAAGCCCCACGTGACGAGCGGGGCGACGTCGCCAGGCCAACACGTCTGGATTGGCAGCTGCGTGAGATCGACATCGTCCCCCTCGATCACGATTTCCTGGCAGGGCGGGGCGCTGACGGTCTTGGGCGCCATGTCCCAGACCGCCTTTGCGAGCGAGAACAGCTTGCCGGCATCGCGCAGCCCCTTGGGCGGCTCCGGTTCCTTCAACGCCGAGAGTAGCCGCCCCACGTCGCGCAAGGATTCGAGCGCGCTGTCGTCGCTTTTTGCGTCCGCATCGTCGATGCCCATGCCGAGTGCAATGCGCCGAGTTGTGCCAAACAGGTTGCCGAGCACGGGAAACGCGTAGCCGGATGGTGCGTCAAAAAGCAGCGCGGGGCCGCCGGCGCGCAGTGCGCGGTCGCAAAGCTCGGTCATCTCGAGCACGGGGGACACCGGCTGCCGGACACGGCGTAGCTCGCCGGCTGCCTCGAGGCGACCGATAAAGTCGCGCAAGTCTTTGTATTTCATGGGATTCACGATTCGGGCATCCGCACGAAGGACGGATGTGGCGCGCCGCGCTCGTCAGTCGATCGCCGCCGCCGGGCCTGCGATTGTAAACGCGCTGAGCCTGTCGGCACATCGGCAACCACTTGTAAACGTGTCGCGCAAAAGGGTTGAAACTCCCGTGGCGCATAGTTTTCGGCCGCGCTGACGGGTTCTTTAATCACTTTTAGTTATGATTATGAAAATTTATACCATTGACGATCTATAAAACCCTGCTAGAATCCGTCGACATTGGTTGCAGGGCCAGATGTTTCAGCCCACTATCCCCGGTCCTTTGGCGCGTCGCGCCGCCGTCCGTCGCCGCCTGCACGGTGCTTACGGTTAGTTTGTTGTCCTCGCCAGCGTGAGGTTCCGCTGGCGTTTTTGTGTGGGAGTCACTGCGCGCATGCCCCGCGGTATGCCGCCGGTTCTTTTGCTCTGATGTGACTCCCCCAGACGGTAAGCGTGATTGCCACTCGCGCCACCTTGCCGTCTTCCCGGCGTCGCCCAGGTCCCAACCAAGGCCTACGGCGCCTTGGCTTGTGCAACGAGCGCGTCTTCTTCGCGTGGTTTCACCCGTTCGCAAGCCATGCTCAATGGGAGAAGCGAATGAACACTTGGTTAACGTGGCGTCTCGATGCCCGCTTCGCGAACGCTGTGCGTGATGTCCTGCGCCGCGGAACGCATGTCAGCCATCTTCTGCTCAGCGTGGTAGGCGGATGCGCTATCGTCACTTCCCTCGTGCTGTGGGCAGCCCCAACGGTGCGGGGTACCCTGGCGGCGAAGCTGATGCCCGTGCTGTCGGCCGCTGTGGAGGCGGGGCCCGCACGGCTCTTGAGTGGCCACCCACTGCCGCCTTTTGCGCCAGTGAGCCCCAAGAACGAGAATGCGCCTGTGCCGGCGGAGGCTAGTCTCGACAACACGCGCTATGACGGCGCGTTCGACGGCAGCGGCGAAAGCGGCGCGCCGGGGACCGTCGGCAGCCTTGCAGCGCTCGAAGGGCGCTCGGCTGCGAGCCTTGATTTTCTGGCGAAGATGGTTTCGTCGGAGCATGTGGCGGCCGATGCGCGCGACGATCGGGTTCTCGTGTCGGCGCGTGAGCAGGCGCTTGTCGCCTCTTATGTCGCCCGCCGTTATCACGTTGCGCAGGAACCCGTCACGGATCTTGTGAAGGCCGCATTCGACACGGGCCGTCAGGTCGGTCTGGATCCGCTGCTGCTGCTCGCGGTGATGGCCATCGAATCGGGCTTCAATCCGTACGCTGAGAGCGGCGTCGGCGCGCAGGGACTGATGCAGGTGATGTCCAAAGTTCATTCGGACAAGTTCGAGTATTTCGGCGGACAGTCCGCTGCGCTCGAGCCTCTCGCGAACATTACGGTCGGGGCTCTTGTACTGAAGGACTGTATCGTACGGGGCGGGTCGCTCGCCGGTGGCCTGCGCCTCTATGTGGGCTCGACATCGCATGACGATGGCGGTTACGGCGCGAAGGTCTTGGCCGAGCGGGCGAGGCTGCGTGCCGTGGCCCATGGCCGGTCGGTGCCGATCAACGCGCCGCAGGCACCGGCGCATCCGGTGTTGGCTACGTCGACGTCCAAGCATGTGCAGGTCGCCATGAACGGCGCTCACGACGCACACACAGCCGTGAAGTCGGTTGCGCCGGCCGGGGCCTCGACTTCGTCTGACGACACAAGTTCGGACGCGTCGCACGACGACTCAGCGGGGCTCGGGGCCTAAGGTCATCGTGTGCTGGGCAGTCAGGATGTCGGTGGCAGATTTCATCGACGTCGCCTTTGAATGAAAAAGGGCACCTTCGGGTGCCCTTTTTGATATCTGCCGCCCGGCGGTTCGGGCCTCTATGCGGGGCACTAACGACCGAACAGCCGCCCGAGGCGCGCGACAGCTTTTTCTAAAAGCGGTAAGGCCGTTGCATACGAGACTCGGACGTAGTTACGCGGCGCGTGTTTGCCGAAATCGAGGCCCGGCACGAGTGCGACGCCCGCATCATGCAGCATCGCTTTCGCCAGCGCGGCGCTGTCACCGGCTGCCGGGTGTGGAACGCCGCGACAGTCCGCGTAGACGTAAAACGCGCCGTCGGGGACAACGGGCACCGAAAAGCCGAGCTGCTCGAGCGCCGGCACAATGTAGTCGCGTCGGCGTTTGAATTCCAGACGTCGCGCTTCATAAATGGCAAGGGTGTCGGGCTCGAAACAAGCCAGCGCTGCGTGCTGAGCGAGCGCTGAGGCGCAGATGAAAAGATTCTGCGCGAGCTTCTCGAATGCGCCGACCATCGCTGTCGGCACGACGAGCCAGCCGAGCCGCCATCCCGTCATATTGAAGTACTTCGAAAAGCTGTTGACGGTGACGACGTCCTCCCCGAACGAGAGTGCCGAGACGGGGCGCGCGTCGTACCAAAGGCCCTGATAGATTTCGTCGACGATCGTGAAGCCGCCGCGTGCGCGCACGGCTTTGACAATGCGCTCGAGCTCCGCCGGTTCGATCGACGTGCCCGTTGGATTCGAAGGCGACGCCAGCAGCACGCCGCGCGTTCGCGGTCCCCAGTAATGCTCGATGTCGTTTGCCGTCAGCTGAAAGCGTGCCTCTGGGCCGCTCGGCACAAGCACGGGCCGACCCTCTGTCGCCGCCACGAAGTGGCGGTTGCAGGGATACGACGGATCGGGCATGAGCACTTCGTCGTCGCGATCGACAAGCGCTGCGCAAGCGAGCAGCAGTGCTGCCGAGGCGCCCGCTGTCACGATGATGCGCGCGGGATCGACCGTGAGGCCGTAGGCATTGGCGTAGTGTCCGGCAATGGCCTCACGCAGAGGCATAATGCCGAGTGCGTTCGTGTATTGGGTAACACCGCGTCGCAATGCGTCAGCGGCTGCCGCGATTACAGGCTCAGGTGCCGTGAAATCGGGCTCGCCGATGCTCATATGGATGATGTCGCGCCCCGCGCGCTCAAGGAGTGCAGCCTCCTTGGCGAGTTCCATGACATGGAACGGCGCGATCGCGTTGACGCGCGCCGCCAATGTCACGCCAGGCCGCACGCCTTCGCGCAAAGCAAGCGCCTCTTCGGCGGTGTTCATGCCGATGGAGCGCCGCGTGTGGCCTGCGTTTCGGCGGAGCGCAGTTTCAGTGCCAGCTTGTCGAGCACGCCGTTGACGTACTTGTAACCATCCGCGCCGCCAAAAGTCTTGGCGATCTCGACCGCTTCGTTGATGACGACGCGATATGGGATATCGGGGTGGCACGTGAATTCGTAGGCCGCCATGAGCAGAACGACCCTTTCGACCGGCGAAAGCTGCTCGATCGGTCGGTCAAGACATGGCGCAATTTGGCTCGACAGCGCCTCACTATCACGAATCACGCCCCGAAGGATGGCATCGAGGTGCTCTCTGTCGGCCTTGTCGAACCCTTGCCCTTCGCGCAACTGCGAGTCGATCTCGCCGGCGGGTGCACCCGACAGCAGCCACTGATACAGTCCCTGTGTGGCCAGTTCACGGGAGCGGCGGCGGGCGCTTTTCATGCCTTGTCCTCGTCCTCTTCTTCGTCCTCGTCTTCGTCTTCATCGTCGCCGCCGAGCTGCTCCAATGCGACGGACAGATTTGCCATCTCCACGGCGACGCGCGCCGCGTCGCGACCCTTTTCGGTCATGCGGGCGACGGCTTGCTCATCGGTGTCGGTCGTGAGGACACCGTTGGCTACCGGAATGCCGAAGTCAAGCGCGATGCGTGAGATGCTCGCGCCGCTCTCGTTGGAAACGAGTTCGAAGTGGTAGGTCTCGCCGCGAATCACAGCGCCGAGTGCGATGAGCGCGTCGAACTGGCCGCTCTCGGCGAGCTTTTGCAGCGCGAGCGGGATTTCGAGGGCGCCCGGCACGGTGACGAGCAGCACGTCCTCGCCGACCACGCCGAGTCGTTCGAGTTCCTCGATGCAGGCGTCGGCGAGCCCGTTGCAGACGGGTTCGTTGAAGCGCGACTGGACGATGCCGATGCGTAGGCCGTCGCCGTCGAGATTCGGTTGGTATTGTCCGATTTCCATTAGGGGATCCTTGAGTGAGGGAGGAGCTCGCGCCGCGGCGCGAGCCGATTATGCGCTTTGCGCCACTTCAGCGCCGGGCATTGGCACGAACCCCGTTACTTCGAGGCCATAGCCCGACATGCTGCCGAGGCGACGCGGATTCGAAAGCACCTGCATTTTGCCCACCCCGAGCTCGCGCAAAATTTGCGCGCCGACGCCGTATGTCTTGAAGTCGACGGGGCGGCGCTTCAACTGCTCCGCTTTGTCGCGCTGATCGAACGCATTGAAGACCTCGATGAGGTGGTCTTTCGTGTCGCTGCAATTGAGCATGACGATGACCCCGAGCTCGCGCGCAGCGATCTCCTTCATTGCGGCATCGAGCGTCCACGAGTGCGTCGACGCCCCGACTTCGAGCAGGTCGAGCACGGACAGCGGTTCATGCACCCGCACGGGCGTATCAATCTCCGGTGTGGGCGTGCCGCGTACGAGCGCGAGATGCGGCGAGCCGCTCGCCTGGTCCTGATATAGAACAGCGCGAAAACTGCCATGCGCCGTTTGCATCGTGCGCTCGGCCACACGCGAGATGATCGACTCAGTGCGGCTGCGGTAGTGGATCAGATCGGCGATTGTGCCGACCTTGAGGCCATGCAGCGCCGCGAATTCGAGGAGATCGGGCAACCGCGCCATCGTCCCGTCGTCTTTGATGACCTCGCAGATCACGGCGGCAGGCGCGAGCCCGGCAAGCGCGGTGAGGTCGCAGCCGGCTTCGGTGTGGCCGGCGCGCACGAGCACGCCGCCCGGCTGCGCCATGATCGGAAACACGTGCCCCGGCTGCACGATGTGCTCCGGGCGTGCCTCGCGCGCCACGGCCGTCGCGATCGTGCGGGCGCGATCGGCGGCGGAAATGCCGGTTGTCACGCCTTCTGCGGCTTCAATGCTGACGGTAAACGCGGTGCCGTACTGTGTGCCGTTCTTGTACGTCATGAGCGGCAGGTTCAGCTGCTTGCAGCGTTCCTGGGTAAGCGTCAGACAAATCAGGCCGCGGCCGTAGCGGGCCATGAAGTTGATGGCTTCCGGCGTAACGAATTCGGCGGCAAGGACGAGGTCACCCTCGTTTTCGCGGTCTTCTTCGTCAACGAGGATGACCATCCGGCCGGCCTTCAGTTCGGCAATGATTTCAGGCGTGGAGGCGAGGGTCATGTCGATGGACGTGTGCGGGAAAGGGGGTATTTTACCCCGCCCGCGGGGAGGCCGGCCAACGCGCGGCCGCACTTAACGCGCGCTGCGTCATCGAGCGTGCAGGCGCGGCTCGGCCGCCGGCGTCGACTCGAGCCGGCGAAAAATGAACGCGGACACGAGCGTGATCACGCCGACACTGGCGAAGCTGACCTTGAACGCAAGGACGGCCGACCCCCATTGCATCGAGAACAATTCGACAAGGCCGCCGCCGATCGAGACGCCAAGCCCCATGGCGAGCATCTGCACCATCGAGAAGAGGCTGTTGCCGCTGCTTGCGTCGCGGCTGGAAAGGCCCTTGAGTGTGACGCTGTTCATGGCCGCGAATTGCATCGAGTTCGATGCGCCGAATGCCGCAAGAATGGCGATGTCGATCAAAAGCGGCGTGCCTTGCGAGATGAGCGCGAATGCCACGATGGAGCCGCCGACGACGAGCGTGTTGACCAAAAGAAAGGAGTCATAGCCATAGCGTCTGATGAGCGGGGCGACCCAGCGCTTCGAGACGGTGCCGGCGAGCGCGGCCGGCAGCATCATGAGGCCGGAATGCAGCGGCGTGTAGCCGAGCTCCAGTTGCAGCAAGAGCGGCAGCAGAAACGGAACAGCACTCGAGCCGATTCGGCAGACTAGGTTGCCGATGAGGCCGATGCTGAAATTGGGCTCGCGAAAGAGCGCGAGCTCGAAGAGCGGATGCCGCCGGCGCTTTGCGTAGGGGATGTAGGCGAGTGCCGTGATCGTCGACAGTGCAAAGAGCGATGTGCACCAGAGTGCCTGATGCGTCTCTACTGGCGGTTCGACCCCGAGCGAGAAGGCCACCATCGCGATCGAAAGCAGCCCGTATCCGAGCCAGTCGAAAGGAGGGGCGTCGCTGTGGGCATCGGCAGGCAAAAAGCGATGCACGGCGATGAGACCAATCGCGCCGATCGGGACGTTGATGAGAAAGATCCAGTGCCAGGAAACGGCTTGCGCGAGCCAGCCGCCAAGCGTTGGCCCGAGAATCGGCCCGACTTGCCCCGCCACGGAGACGAAGGCGAGCGCGGCGACGTAGGCTTCGCCGGGAATGGTGCGCAGCACGGCCAGCCGCCCGATTGGCAACAACATGGAGCCGCCGACGCCTTGCAGCACGCGCGCCACGACGAGCTGCGGCAGCGTGTGGGCGCTTGCGCAACAGATCGAGCCGAAGACAAAGATGAGGATCGAGCTGAAATAGACGCGTCGCGTGCCGAAACTATCGGCGAGCCAGCCCGAGGCCGGCGTGAGCATGGCCATCGTCAGCGTGTAGGCGATGACGATGGGCCGCATGGCGAGCGGGGCTTCGTGCAAGCTGCCCGCGATCGACGGCAGCGCGGTGTTGACGATGGTCGTGTCGAGGGCCTGCATGAAGAAGCCGCCCGCGACGATCCAGAGGAGCGCGGTGTGAGATTGAGCTTTCGTATTGCCGTTCATTGATGTGGCCGCGCTAGACCTTGCGTTCGGACGTTTGAGCGTGCTTTGTGCCTCGAGAGCCGCTGAAGACGAAAGGGAGGGGGACGCGGAAAACCTGTTGGGGCCTATCAATGATAGGCTCACGAAAGTCAATCGGGAACTATCTGGAAGGTGTTGACTGTTATCGGAATCGCCGATAACAATGCGTCATGCTCAATCCCACCTGGCTCAAGACGTTTGCGACGGTCGCCCGCTGCCACAGCTTCAGCGAAGCAGGGCGGCACCTCGAGCTCACGCAGTCGAGTGTGAGCGAGCACGTTCGCCGGCTCGAGCAGCATCTCGGGCGGAGGCTTTTCGTACGCGACACGCATTCAGTCGTGCTGACGGCAGACGGTGAAGCGATGCTCTCACACGCCGGCGTGATTCTGCAGGCGATCGGGCGCGCCGAGACGCAATTTCACAGCCCGAAGCTCAAGGGGCGCGTGCGGCTGGGGTCGTCCGATGATCTTGCGCTCGGGCCGCTGCCGACTGTGCTCGCTGCATTTCGCGATGCGCATCCCGACGTCGAGCTCGAGATCACGATTGGCATGACGGGCCAGCTTTACCAGTTGGTCGATGCCGGCTCCATCGACTTGATGATCGGCAAGCGCCGCCTGGGCGATCGTCGCGGTGTGCTGCTCTTTACAGGACGGCTCGAATGGCTGGCGCGAACGGGCACCGTCGTCGATGTAGACGCACCATTGCCGCTGATCCTCATTGCTGAGCCGAGCGTCACGCGCGCCGTTGTCCTGGATACGCTCGCGCAAGCCGGCATTCAATGGCAAGTTGTCTGCACGAGCAGCAGCCATGCCGGATGCGTCGCAGCCGCGCGTGCCGGTCTCGGTGTCACCGTGCGCCCGCAGTACCTGAGCGCACGCGGGCTTGCGCCGCCTGTCAACCGGGCGAGCCTGCCCGCGCTGCCCGACGTCGAGTTCATCGCGCTCGGTTCAAAACGGCTCTCACGCCCTGCGGCGACGCTGCTTCAGCTATTGCACGAAAGCGACCTGCGTGGCGGCTGGGTAGGAGAGTAGGCGAGACGCACAGGCGCGACGCCGGAGTCAGTCTCGCGCAATACGGTTATAGATCTGGCCCTGGCCAAAGACGAGGCAACTCGCCATGAAGGCTTCGCCTTGGCTAGCAGCGCCTGCTTCGGAGAGGCCTCGGCTCATGGCATCCGACCTCGCCAGTTCCGCGCCTTGCGCACAGGTGATCGTGCCAGGCTGTCCAGCTTCGGCATGCATGGCCGCGCGGTCTGCGATCAGGTATCCAAGCAGCACGACGATCGCGATATGAAAGGCTCGTCTCATCGGTGTTGTCTCCTTCTCTTTTTTAAACAGCGTAGTGCTAACTCCGTGAGATGAGTGTTAGGACATTTACGGGGGAGGGAGACCCGGAGGCCGTCGCTTTGGCCCCATTCAAAGAATGTGCATTATCGCGGCTGCGTCATTCGTGGAGTCCGTGGAAGGCCCGCCAGGCGGGCTTCTGGGGCGAACGTGCCACTGCCGGTATGTGCACCGATGCGACAAAAAGTCGTATTGAAAGCAGTAAATTTTTATTGTGCGACGAAAAAATCGGTATTTTTCGGGTATCCTCGTTAACCCGGTTATGCTGTTTGCCCCCTCCGATGCGAGTGGCCGAAGCAGCCGCTCGATCGTCATCGCGCATATGCGCGCAGCCGAGCAGTGTCTGACGAACTCATGACGAAGCTACTTGGACGTCACCCTTGCGTTTAACGTATCTGACCCTTTGAGCAACATGCATTCTTCACCGCTTCTCAGCCTCTTAATTTGGGTTCCCATCCTGGCGGGCATCGTCGTGCTTTGCACGAGCTCGGAGCGCGCGGCGGCCCGTAGTCGTTGGTTAGCGCTTGTCGGCGCGCTCGCCGGTTTCGTGCCGGTGATACCGCTCGCGACCCACTTCGATAACGCTTTTGCCGGTATGCAGTTCGTCGAGAACGTCCGATGGCTGCCGTCGTTCGACATTGCGTACCACCTCGGTGTCGACGGCATCTCGCTTTGGTTCGTTGCGTTGACGGCGCTGACGACGGTCATCGTCGTTGTGGCGTCGTGGGAGTCGATCGAGGAGCACGTGGGGCAGTACCTCGGATCCTTTTTGCTGCTCTCGGGCTTCATGCAGGGTGTCTTCACGGCGCTGGACGGTATCTTGTTCTTCGTCTTCTTCGAAGCAACGCTGATTCCGATTTTCCTGCTCATCGGTGCCTGGGGCGGGCCCCGCCGGGCATACGCCGCAGTGAAATACTTCTTCCTCTCGCTGGCGGGTTCGCTCGCCATGCTCTTTGCGATGGTGTACTTGTACGTGCACTCGCACACGTTCGATCTGGCGCACTGGCAAGGGTTGCAGCTCGGCTTCGCGCCCCAGGTCATCGTTTTCGTCTGCTTTCTGGCGGCCTTTTCCGTCAAGATGCCGATGTGGCCCGTTCATACCTGGCTGCCTGACGTGTTCCTCGAAGCCCCGCCGGCTGTCGCTGTGCTGCTCGGTATGCTCAAGATCGGCAGCTACGGCATTGCGCGGTTCGTGCTGCCCGTCGTGCCACAGGCGAGCCATTTCTTCGCGCCAGCCATGATCGTGATTGCCCTTGTGGCCGTCATTTACGCCAGCTTGCTTGCGCTCGTGCAAACCGACATTCGCAAGCTGCTCGCTTACTCGACGGTCGCGCACATGGGCCTCGTCACGCTCGGTCTCTTTGTCTTTGACCGCATCGCCCAGGAGGGCGCTATTGTCCAGACACTGTCTTATGGACTCGTGTCGGGTGCCATGCTGCTCTGCGCGGGCATGTTGCACGACAGGACGCAGAACGGGGCGATCGATGCATATGGCGGTGTTGCCACAACGATGCCGAAGTTCGCGGCCTTTGCCATGCTGTTTTCCATGGCGAACGTTGGCCTGCCTGGCACGTCGGGCTTCGTGGGCGAGTTCATGGTTCTGATGGGGGCCGTCCGCTTCAATTTCTGGATCGGCTCGCTTGCGGCTCTCACGCTGATACTCAGCGCGGCCTATACGCTCTGGATGTATAAGCGCGTTGTGTTCGGCGCGGTCAAAAACGCGCGCGTCGCAGGCCTGAAGGATCTCGGCAAGCGCGAGTTCGCACTCCTCGGTGCAATGGCCGTTATCGCGCTCTACATCGGCGCTTATCCGAAGCCGTTTACCGATGCCATCGATGTATCGGCGGCCAACCTGTTGGCGCAGTCGCAACGAAGCGTGACGCCTGCTGCGCCCGATTTGTCGGCCACTGCGGGCAACCGTCCGCAAACGCCTGCAGTCGTGAAGGCCGTGCACGTCGACGGTTGAGGGCGGACGCCGGCGAGCCTGCTCGCTGGCTCGTCCGACGCAGGCCTGATGGGTCGTTCTTAAAGGATGACCTTAAGGCTTGTATAAATCAGTCGCGAACCAATGACGATCAACACTGCGTAGGACAACTGATAAAAGAGCGCAATGTTTAATCGGCGGTTCAGTCGTACACCCGCGTAGGTCCCCAACACCGCGAGCGGCGTGAGTACGACGCTCGTCAGCAATGTCGTTGGGGTGAACAAGCTCAGCATGGAAAAGCTGACCAGCTTGCCCAGATTGACCGCGGCGAAGAATGCTGCCGTCGTACCAGCGAAAGCCCGTTTGCTCAGCTTGAAGCGCAACAAGTACATGGCTAACGCGGGTTCGCCCGCATTGGCCATGAAACTGGTGAAGCCCGAGGTGGCCCCCCAGAAGAAACATGAGATGGGGTGCACACGATCGTCATGGTCGGACGTCGGGCGACGAGACTTGAGCAAACGACGCAGGGCAAAGTCGATTGCAATCAAACCGATTCCGAGCCTCAGCCACGCTTCGGGAAGATGGTGTATCGCCAGCGTGCCGAGCCCGATTCCGACGAACGAGGCGGGGATCGCCATGCGTAGCAACGGCCAACTCCATTGCCCGCGATATTGCCAAAGGGCGATGAGATCGGTGAGGCAGAGAATCGGCAACAGAATGGTCACCACTTGAGGCACGGGGAGGCAGAGCGCCATCAGCGGGACCGCCACAACGCCAAGGCCAAGGCCGAAGCTACCCTTTGAAACGCTTGTCAGCAAGAGTGCCGGGATGCTTACAACGTAAAACCATGGGTTGCTGATCAAGAAAGTACTCAACATTACGCGGGGACTTTGTGCTTACGTGACAGGACAGGCCCGAAGCCGATCATGTCGATAAATTGCAGGTGCGAAATAGGCCAAGTGGCCTGATTGCACGCCCGCCGGCAAGGGGCACACATACACGCAGTGGCACTGAGCGTGGTGCGCGGTGCCCGAAGTTCGGGCCGCGTCGGCGGCAGACGGTTCGGCACGTGTGGGCTCTCGACCGACACGCCGAAGCGCAAGCCGACATGCTACCGTCGAGTGCAGGAGAATGCGAACGATTTTTGTTTATATTCATTACCAGCTGCCACGTGGTTCAATGAACTGGGCCGTGGCCGCAATGCTGGGCTCATGACAGGACGCACGCGTTTCCGCACGCGTCGTCGTTCAAGGCTCTCTCTGAGTAAGGGGCTTTGCCGCATCGGTCAACTCATCGATTGCTTGACTGCGACGTGCCCGCTGACATGGGAGCCGGCATCCGCCGCCAGGCTGAACGCATCGATAATCGCTACAAGGCCCAACGCACCGACAAAGAAAAAAGCCAGCCCGAAGTCCGTTGCCGTCAGCGGCGCCCCGTTGTGCCCATGCAGCCACGAGGCCGCACGCAGCGCCAAAGCGCCGAAGGCCACGCCCATGCCCATCGTCACTTGCATCAGTGCGCTATTGAGCGTCGAGGCGCTGCTCATTTTCGGCTTGGGCACGTCCGCAAAACTGAGTGTGTTGACCGCCGTAAATTGCAAGGAGCGAGAAAGTCCGCTGATAAACAGCAGGACAAGGATCCAGGCGTGTGGCGTGGAGGGGCGCAATAGTCCCATTGCAGCGAGCGTGGCCGCCGCAAATGCGCCATTGACGATCAACACCTTACGAAAGCCGAAGCGTCGCATGACTGGGGTTGTCAGGAGCTTCATCGAAAGGTTGCCGGCAAAGACGGCCAATGTGAGCAGCCCTGACATGAACGCATCGAGGCCAAAGCCCACCTGAAACATCAGCGGCAGCAGGAACGGCACGGCGCTAATGGAGATACGAAAGAGCGAGCCGCCCGCGTTTGCCACAGTAAATGTCTTCACGGCGAATGCAGAGAGATCGACGATCGGATTGCGTGCGCGCCGCAGGTGTGCGAGCGCGGCAAACGCCGACGCCACACCGATCGCGAGCAGCAGACACGCTTCGCGCCATGGCGTGTTCGCTGTTCCGATCAACTCGGTGCCATAGAGCAGCGTTGTGCATGCGACACCGCACAGCATGAAGCCGAGCCAATCGAATGGTCGCCTTTCGCGCTCGGTGGTGTTCGTCACGAAGTACAGCGAGAGCGCAATACCAATGAGTCCCAGCGGCACGTTGAGATAAAAGATCCATCGCCACGAGGCGTAAGTCGTGATGAACCCGCCTAGCGGCGGCCCGATGACGGGTGCTACAAGCCCGGGCCACGTGATGATGGCGATCGCGCGCATCAACTCCTCTTTGCGTGTCGAGCGCAGGACGGCGAGCCGCCCGACCGGCACCATCATCGAACCGCCGATGCCTTGCACGACTCGCGCGGCGGTAAAGGCGACGAGACCATGCGTCATGCCGCAGAGTGCGGACGCTGCGGTGAAGACCGCAATCGCGCTCGTAAAGATCGTTCGAACTCCGAAGCGATCGGCTACCCAACCGCTGACGGGAATGAACACGGCAAGCGTCAGGAGATAGGCCGTGATTCCTATGCCAAGATCGACGGGCGCGACGTGGAAAGAGTGCGCCATTTGTGGGAGTGCAGTCGTGATAATCGTTGCATCGAGGTTCTCCATAAAGAACGCCGCGGCGACCAGCCAGATGATCAGTGACGAGCGGTAAGCGGTAATGCCAGTGCTGGATGCAAGCGGGTTTGGCGTGGAGTCGGACATCGAAAGGGACCTTTTCTGATGCATTCGGGCTGCACAGGCCCGGACGGCCCACCATTTTATCCGCGTGCGTCATCGCTGACGCGTTAGTCGATTTGCAAATGGTGGGCAAGGCGCTGCATAACCGAATTCCACAATCAAAGATCGAGCTCATCGGCGCAAGCCGTGGGCACGGCCCAGTCGGTAATGGGCACGTCACTCAATGGTTGTGGTGGCGAGAGTCTGGATGTCTTTCTTTTTGCTTTCGATTGTTAATTCGGTAACGAAGGCGGTTGCCAAAAAACGGCGATATCACTAGTGTGTTGTCACGTGCGGCAATTCTTTGTCAATACTTCGCCAAGATTTCGCTTTGTCATGGCGGGATCAGCAGTGCACATGCTCGCATGTGTCTTTGCCGGCTGCGCATCGGCTTTGGAATTCGCCTCAAAGTCTGTGATGCAGCTGTTTTGTCGCGCGAAGCTTTAAGTCTCAAAGCCGACTGCTTGTCCAGGCTTCGGCTACGTGACGCTTCTTTCTGGCGTTACTCGCCATGCATTGCCGAATGTCGGCACTTCACTGATAATGCGGCAAGAACTAAGGCGAGTTGCCTTACAAAATGCCTATATAACTTACAGCTGCCAAATTCGCCTGCTACGGCGGCGAAATGGAGACAACGCTCATGCAGATCTATCGATTCATGAACCGGGTGCCGGGAGGGATGATGGTGGTGCCCTTGTTCATCGGCATGCTAATCAATACATTCGCGCCGAATGCATTGAAGATTGGAGGGTTTACCCAAGCTTTGACCAATCAAGGCTACCCGACAATCCTCGCGATGTACCTCTTCACCGTGGGTACGAAGATGACGCTGCGGGCAGCGCCGACGATGCTCAAACGCGGTTTCGGCATCCTCGCAGCGAAGGTCGGTATCGCCGTTTTGCTCGCCTTGGCAATTGCGCATTTTTTCCATGGCAACCTTCTTGGGCTCAGCACGTTGGCTGTGCTCGCGGCGATGAATGACACGAACGGTGGCATGTTCCTCGCATTGACCAGCGCGTTTGGCACCAAGGAAGATGCGGGCACTTACGTGCCGCAGAGCATCGAAACGGGGCCGTTCGTGACGATGATCGTCCTGGTTGGGGCGGGGCTTGCAAGTATCCCTTGGTTGACGATGTGGTCGGTCATTGCGCCGATTTTCGCGGGTGCGCTGCTCGGCAATCTCGATCGTGAACTTCGCGATTTCTTCAGCCGCCATGAGCCACTGATCGTTCCGTTCATGGCATTTACGCTTGGCCAGGGTATCAATTTGAAGGCTGTGACCACGGCCGGTCTGCCGGGCATCGCTTTGGGCTTTGGCGTGCTGGTCATTACCGGCCTCGTTTGCGTCTTTGCCGATCGGCTGCTCGGTGGCACGGGTGTCGCGGGTGCGGCGGCGTCGAGCACGGCGGGCAATGCGGCGGGCACGCCTCAAGCCATCGCGCTCGCAGATCATTCGTACGCGGCAATTGCGCCTGCAGCAACGGTCCAAGTCGCCGCTGCCGTCATTGTGACTGCGGTGCTCACGCCGATCCTGACGGCGTTCGTTGCCCGCCAGGCCGCCAAGCGGAAAGGCGCCGGTGCACAGGGTGCCGACTCTTCCAAAGAGTCGCCATCGATCGATGGTTCGGTCGGCTATTCGGCACCCACCTCCTCCTCACCAACGCATAAGTTCTAGTACTTCGCAATGAACATGAATCTCGAATTGGCCCAGGCATTGCTCAATCAGGCGAAAGACCGCATCCAACAGCAGTTCGGGCGCCCGGCCTGTATCTCGGTATGTGACGCATACGGTTTCCAGATCGGTTTCATTCGCATGGACGGGGCTCCAGTTCGAAGCATCGCGTTGTCGCGCCAAAAGGCGTACACGTGCGCGCGCATGGGTGTGACGACCGAAGCGTTCCTCGCGCGCTTGCGTCGCGAGGATGTGCCGGCGAGTTATTTCTGCGATGAGGGGCTGACGGCTCTGCCGGGCGGTGCGGTCGTGGCAGATGCTCACGGCACCTTGATTGGCGGCGTCGGCATCAGTGGGCTTGCGCCAGCGGAGGATCAGGCTATCGCCGATGCTCTGGCGAGCTTTGCCGCCCAATACCTGTCGGAGCACGCCGGCTGACGCGCTCGCTCGCGCCGCCGCTGTGCTCCAGCCTTCATGTCTTCCCTTTGGACCTTTGTATGAAGCAAGCAAACGTTTATGTGACGCGGATGATTTCGCAAGAAACCATTGACCATCTGCGTCAGTTTCACCACGTCGAAGTCAATCCGCACGATCGCGCGCTCACCCGCGCAGAGCTGATGGAGGCGGTGCGCGGCCGCGACGCGGTGATCACGCTGCTGACCGACACGGTCGACGGCGAAGTGCTTGACGCCGCAGGACCTCAGTGCAAGATCTTCGCGAACTACGCGGTCGGTTTCAACAATTTCGACGTGAAAGCCGCGACTGAACGTGGCGTGATCATGACGAATACGCCTGGCGTGCTCGACGATGCAACGGCGACGCATGCATGGGCGCTGTTGCTTTCCACCGCACGGCGGATTTCGGAATCCGAGCGCTTTGTGCGCGCCGGCAAGTGGGAAGGCTGGGCACCGATGGCGTTCCTCGGCCAGGATATCGAGCGCAAGACGCTGGGCGTAGCCGGTATGGGGCGCATCGGCACGAAGTTCGCACGCAAGGCTGCCGCATTCGAGATGAAAGTGATCTACACGGATGCCGCGCGCAATCTCGACGTCGAGCGCGAGTTGGGGGCCACTTTCGTCGACAAAGAGACCTTGCTGCGTGAATCGGACTTCCTGTCGCTGCATCTGCCGCTGTTGCCCGAAACGCAGCACTACATCGGTGCCGCCGAGCT
>NZ_DATJJF010000037.1:0-8027 GCF_035492435.1 Trinickia sp. | reverse complement strand
ACATAAGGTTCCTGCAATGTCTTGTTAAGCGAGATGATGTGCTATGTGTTCGACGACCGCTGAGGTCGTTGTCGCGATGCAGGTTCGCGCGCATGCGCTGAGTCGTCTCGAAGCGACATGCGTGAGCATCCTGATTTGAAGTCACCCCATGACGCACCGAGCAGTCTTTGCACGCGCATGTGCCACACGCCCGTGAGGGTGGCCCGGAGTTTGCGTGCCGCGTTTGCCGAAGACCAGGTCACGGGGGCTCGGCGCCCAACACTCGGCGAGAAGGAGAGACAGACCATGAGACAGATGCAAGCGCTGGTCGCTAGCCTCGTTGAAGCACACCGAAGCCGTCGATTGATCGACGAGGCGCAGGCGAGCGGCCTGGTGCCTGCCAATGCCGATGAAGCGTATCTCGTACAGCAACTGGTGCTTGCGAAGCTGGGCGGCTGTGCGGGCTACAAGATCGGTGCGGGCTCGCCGTCCGCTGAGCCGCAATGTGCGCCGCTGCCCGCCCACAAAGTACTCGGTGCCGCGGCCGGCATTCGCCGTGCGGACTATGGTTGGATCGGTCTTGAACTGGAGATCGCGTTCAGCTTTGCCGACGACGTCGATCAAACGTTCGCAGAACGGGCCGAAGATGCGTTAGATGCGATCGATACGATGTCGGTGGTTGTGGAGGTTGTCGATAGCCGCTTCGCGGCTTGGCCCAATGTGGACCCGTTGCTGAAGCTCGCCGATTTCCAGAACAACGGCGCACTGATCATCGGCGATACGCGGCCATATGACCGCAGCTTCGATTTCATTACGCCGCAGGTGAATTTTCGCTGCGGCGAACATACGATTGCGTCCGGACGCGTGCACCATGGTGCCGGCGACCCGCGGCGACTTGTAGCGTGGCTGGTCTCGCGAATGCTGCAAACCGGGCGCTCGATTCCGGCACGAACGCTGCTTACGACAGGCTCTTACACGCCGCTTTACATGGCGAACGAGCCGGCCCTCGTGCAAGGCGAAATTGCAGGCTTTGGCGCGATTGAGTTCCACATCGCCTGATATGGGTTACCCGCCGCCCGCAGCTAGCCGTTTGTGCAGCAATGGAATCAATCGTTCGTCGGGTATGGCTGCCGCGGCGAGTGCGCTTACCTCCGGATACGTTGCAGCGGCAATCGAAGACAGGACTTGACCAGGCGGGGCTTCGACGATCAAGGTCGCGCCGAGTTCGACAATGACGGTGAGCGCATCGAACCATCGCACCGTGTGACGCATATTCGTGACGAGGTCGTCACGAATGGCATCGGCGGTCCTAAGCGGCCGTGCCGTCCGATTACCTACGTAGACGGCGCGCGGTGCACACACAGGGACGTCTGCAGCATAGGCGGTGAGTTCTTCGCACGCTGCGGCAAGCAGTTCGCAATGGGACGGCACACTCACAGCCAGCCGCTGCGCACGATGTGCGCCGAGCGAGAGAGCGCGCGCGTTGTAGCTATCGAGCGCTGCGTCCGAACCCGCAATCACGATTTGACGTGGCGCATTGACGTTGGCGATGTAGACCCGCGATTCGCTACCCGTGCTTTCGTTGGCCAGCCTTTGAACCTCGTGTTCAGTCAACCCCTCGATGGCGGACAGGCCATATCCACGGGGGTAAGCGCGCTCCATCAACTCGGCACGCTTTCGAATGAGATGCAGCGCATCGGTGAAGGCAAGGGCATTGCAAGTGACGGCAGCGGCATAGGCGCCTACGGACAAGCCCGCTGTGAGCGCAATGTCGAAACCTTCATCGGCAAGTCGTCGCGCCGTTGCCACTCCTGCGACGAGGAGCCCGATCTGCACCGCAACGCTCGATTGCAACGCCTCCGGCGTATCGAGCGTCAGAATGTCGAGCGATAGCACGTCGGCCGCTTCGGCGATCGTCGCCTCCACGATCGGATGCGACGGCAATCGATGGAGGAAGCCCGGCGATTGCGCACCTTGGCCAGGAAAAATACAAGCCAACATCAATCATCGCTCCCGCAATGCGCAAATTCGGCAGACCATGGATCAGCGATAAGACACGGGCCGTCCGCACGCTTCACGAGCGTGCGCGGTTTGTGCCTGGCCCACTCGGCGAGCGCAACACCGCCTGCTGGCGTTTCGAGTTGAACGTCGACGCGGATACCCGCCGTTTCGGCGCAAGATTCGAATTGGTGGAGCAATGCATGCGCCTCGTCGGCCGGAACTGGCGCCGGCGCACGCATGAGCACATCCAGATCGCTCGACGCATGAACGGTCGGAACGCCGGTGGCAAGCTCGAATGCCGTGCTGCCTGTCGGGCCCCAGGTCCAACCGACTAGGCACGCGCGCTCTAGCAATGCACGTAACAACACAAAAGGAGCCAGCATGGCACGACCCTCTGGGGGGCACCGGTGCAAGAGATGCTCCGGCGATATCAATGCTTCGATATCCTGGCTGTCGGCAAACGTCGCGTGGCGTTCGGCGCGCGTAGCGCCGCGCAGACCCACGGCAACGTGACCTGGCACGGCTCGCGCGCGGCGCACGACGGCAAACGGCGCGCGAGCAAACGCATCGTGAACCCAGGGCGGCGCGTCGGTATCAGCGGCCGCCACAGGACAGCGCCGCAGCTTCAGCAGATCGTGCGGACGGTAACGGGCATCGCTCATGACTTCGGCAGGCCGTGATGGGCGTCGAGGCGTGTCGCCTTCAGCAGGCGTTCCATTGTTCCGCGATCCGGCGGCGAACGTCGATCGATGCGGCACGCGTTGTCTTCGCGGCGTCGGACGCCAAGCGATGCGAGAGATCGCGTGGCCCCTGGCGAGCGCTCGCCACGGCCTCGATCAAGGCTTGGCGCACGCGTGCAATCTGCTCGTCGTTGGGCGAGTCGGCATCGACGTTGTCGATCAGACGATCAAGCAATCCCAGCTTGGCAATCGCCGACAATGAATAGGACATCGGCGTGATCGTCTCACCCAGTGCATCGAGCGCTTCGACCGAACGCCGGGTGACCCGTGCGGCTGCATCTTTGCCCATCGCGTGCACCATCGTGCCGGGCGCGTCGAGCGCAAGAATGCGATTAGCCTGATAGCCGTGTGCGAGAAAAGCGCCCGACATGGCAGGACCCACGATCAGCGCGACAACGGGGTGACCCGCTTGACGCGCGCATGCGTAGGCATCGACGGCAGCAGCGCAGGCGAGGTGAATGCCCAGCATCTCCTCTCGGTATCCGTACGCCTGACTCTTGACGTCGACGATCGCGACGATCGGCCGCCGACGCTCGCTCGCCGCATCGCTCTCAATGACTTCGCGCACGGCGCGCGCCAGTAGCCAGCCTTGCTCGAGACCGACAACATTCTCTCGTGCACGTGCAAAGCGGTTCTCGGCATCGGGCACGACGGCGATAAACCGCGCAAGGTCTCCCGCCAGCTGGGCATCGACGTGTGCGACAGGTGAGGACGAAGGTGTGCCACATGTGCCAGCCTCACCGGCTAGCGCGCGCAGCCAGCGCTGGCCGCGCGTAAGCGTTGCATCGTTCATCGCTTTTCCAACTCCTTAGTAATCCTCACGATTGGGTTTCGGCCGTCGAGCCGTCATCGGCACATGCGCGCAGCACGGTTCGCATCGACTCGGGCGTCACGCTTTGCGGGTCGATTTGCGCAAGGCGCGCAAGATAGGCGTCGACCTGCTGGCTGCGGTGCGCCGATGGCACGCCGCGTGCGAAGGCGGAATGCACGGCCGTCGCAATGGCGCTTGCATCGTCGTCGACGAGTGCGTCGGCGAACCCCGTTGCGACGCGCTGCGCTCCACCGATCAACTGCCAGACGAGACGCCGATCGCTCGCGTCGAGCTCGTCCACGCCGGCTTCCTGCTCGATGACTTCGGGACCGTTCATGCCCAGTCGCCCTTGACGCGTCATGATGAGGCGCGAGCAGAGCGCTGCGGCGAGCGACATGCCGCCGAAGCACCCGACCATGCCCGCGACAATGCCGACCACCGGTACATGCTGCCTGAGCGCCACAATGGCCGACTGGATCTCGGCGATTACGGCAAGGCCAAGGTTGGCTTCCTGCAGGCGCACGCCGCCTGTTTCGAACACGATGAGGGGCCGTACCGGATGTCCGTTTTCACAATCGCGCAAGGCGAGTTCGAGCGCAGCCGCGATCTTGCTGCCCGCCACCTCGCCAATGCTGCCGCCCTGAAAGGCGGATTCGATTGCAGCCACCACGGCAGGCTCGCCATCGATCGTCCCGCGTGCGATGACGACGCCGTCATCGGCTTGGCAGACGATGCCTTGCAAGGGCAGCCATGGCGAAGTGTGGTGATCGAAAGGGCCAGCCAGTTCGCGGAACGAGCCCTTGTCGAGCAACGCACGGGCACGCTCGCGGGCCGTCATCTCTATGAAGCTTTCGCGCGCGATGAAAGGGGGCGGCGAAGTGAGTTGCGAGGTCATTGCGCACCTCCTTGCGGTTGTGCGGTGCATGGTGGGGTGGGCGCAGCCGCTTCGGTCGCCTCGGCCGTCTCGATTGCTTCGGCGAGCCGCAGCGCGACCACGCCCGGCGTAGCGCCGAAATCGTTGATCTCGATGACGGCTGCACCGTCATAACGCGTGAAGAATCGATCGAGCACGCTTTTCCAGATGTGCGCATAACCGTCGACACTCGTGTTTACGATCACGCGTGCGCCCATTGCGTCGTGCGGCGACAACAGCACTTCGAGATCGCCCGAACCGACCACACCCACGTGTGCGCGTGCTTTGACGACGCGTTGTGCCGCGTAGTCGAACGTCAAATGTTCCATGAGTTGTCACTCCCGCCGGCGCCGTATCGCACCAGCTTATCGATAAAAAGCGTCGCGGCGAGCAGATCGGCCGCTCCGCCCGGCGATGCGTTCAATTTCAACAGAGCCCGATCGAGCCGATACAGGGCCGCGCGGCCGGGGAGGGTGGCACTGCCGCCGCACGAGAGCACCTCGCGCGCACCGCGCTGCGCCGTATCGAGCGCGGGGTGCCCGGCGCGGTGCAAAAGGCACGTGTCGTCGAGTGTCGTCATGATCGAAAGCAGTGCATCGATGCGTGCAGCAGTCTCTCCGTCACCGCGGCGCCGTGCAGCCTGCAATGCAGGTAGCCCGGCATCGAGCACATGCGGAAAACCACATTGGGCCTCCCGCCGCGCGCCGCCGACACCGTAGCGCGCACGCACGCGTGCTCCGTTGCTATCGGGCACGACGGCGGCGGTATCGGGAAAGCATGCGATGCGAGCGCCAAACTCACCCACTTGCTGAGGGTGCCAATCTCGTCCCACGTCATGACATAGGGTGGCGCCCGCAACCAAAAGGCCGACGATCCAGATGGCGCCGCGATGGGCATTGCTGCCTTCGGTTGCTCGCATCATGTCCAGCTCGCCGGCTCGGCCGATGGCGGCAAGCTCCGTGCGCAGCGCCGCAGAAGGCACTTTGCTGCGTGAAGCGCGTGCGAGCGCTTCGAACGTCGGCTCAAGGGCATGCGCCGAGCGCGTCATGACCGCAAGGCTCAGATCGCGATGCGCACCGCTGCCGCGCCGGTCCACAAGCGCGGGTTTCGGCGTGAGATGCGCTTCTTCGAGCAGGGCATCAACGGCAAAGCGCGCGAGCCGCGCGGGCAGGCCGTTGGCTCGCGCAGGCGACGCCAGGCGCACGACGTGCGTTGTCGTCGCGGCCATCGCCTACCAGCTCCTGAAGCGGGCCGGCGGCGCATAAAGCCCGCCTGACCACTCAACGAGATCGTCGATGTTGCGTGCCGCGAGAAGCGTGCGTTTGGCCTGCCCGCGTCGAATGCCGAGATCCTCCGGATACGCGACGATGCCTCGCTGCCGCAATTGCGCAGTTCTCGCCGGCTCTGCACGCAATCCAATGGGCGTGACGCCGGCTACGGCGGCGAGCGCCGCGCGGCGTTCCTCGATCCCCTGTGCCTTGTGAAGATAGGCGATGCCTTCTTCCGTCACGACATGGCTCACGTCGTCGCCATAGATCATGACAGGAGCGATCGGCATACCGCTTTTCGCACCGACGGCAACGGCATCGAGCTCGTCGACGAAAGTGGGTTCCCCCCCTTTCTTGTACGTTTCGGCGAGTTGCACCACGAGCTTGTGCCCGCGCGCGACTACTGAACCCGTCGTGCTCGCACCGCCTTCCGCTTTCAGCATCTTGAGCCATGCTTCGCTTGCATGGCGCCGCCCACGCGGATCATGGCCCATGTTGGGCGCGCCGCCGAATCCTGCCAGACGGCCGCGCGTGACCGTCGACGAGTTGGCATCCGCATCCATTTGCAGCGTCGAGCCGATAAACAGATCGACACCGTATTGGCCCGCGAGCTGGCAAAGTACGCGATTGGAGCGCAGACTTCCGTCGCTGCCCGTGAAGAAGATATCTGGACGTGCCGCGATATAGGCTTCCATGCCCACTTCGCTACCGAAGCAATGGATGCTTTCGACCCAACCCGACTCGATGGCCGGAATCATGGTGGGGTGGGGATTGAGCGTCCAGTTGCGGCAGATCTTGCCTTTGAGGCCGAGCTCGGCCCCGTACGTCGGCAGGATCAGCTCGATCGCGGCAGTGTCGAAGCCAATGCCATGATTGAGCGAGGTGACGCCATACGCTTCGTAGATACCCCGGATCACCATCATCGCGGTAAGCACCTGCAAATCGCCGATGTGACGCGGATCGCGGGTGAATAGCGGCTCGATGGCATACGGGCGATCGGATTGCACAACGACGTCAACCCACGATCCTGGTATGTCGACGCGCGGCAGGGTATCGACTATTTCGTTCACTTGAACAATAACGATGCCATGCCTAAACGCGGCGGCCTCGGCAATGGTCGGCGTATCTTCGGTATTCGGCCCGGTATAAAGGTTGCCGTGACGGTCGGCCTTTTCCGCGCATAGCAACGCAACGCGCGGCGCCAGGTCGACAAACATGCGTGCGTACAGTTCGACGTAGGTATGGATCGCACCGACTTCAAGCTGGCCGTCTTCGAGCAGTTGTGCAACGCGCAAGCTTTGTGGGCCGGCGAAAGAAAAATCGACCTTGCGTGCAATGTTGCGCTCGAAGAGCGTCAAGTGCTCGGGACGGCCGATGCTCGATATCAACAGATGGATTCCGTTGACCTTGCCCGGATCGACTTTCGCGAGCGAGCGCGACAGGAAGTCGGCCTGTTTTTGGTTGTCGCCTTCGAGCGCGACGCGGTCACCTGGGCGAATAAGCGCTTCCAGCGCGTCGACGATCCGCGCGGTAGGCAAGACGCCATCCTCGATCCATGGGGCAACGACGGCAAGACGCCGCGCCTTTTCGTCGCGCAGCGTCGTCCAACTGCGCGCGGCGGGATTATCGGCTGAATCAGTCATCGGTTGATCGAGTCTAGTTTGAGGTGTCTGTATGGTCTGGCGAAACGAACCCTGTCACGCGCGGCGTGACTTCGGCGCAGACCCGGAGGCACGCGCCTTGCCGAGGTCGGCACTGGAGGCCCGTTCGGGGTCGGTGTCGCGTTCGCTTTCGCTTTCGTTCAAGAGCGTATGGAGCAGTGCTCCGGTATCCAAAAGGTGCTCGGTAATCAATTTCTGCGCCGTGCTTACATCGCCGCGACGCACGGCGCGAAGCAGCGCGGCGTGCTCTCGGTCGGAGACGGCCTTATGATCGGCAAAACCCAGCTTGAGGCGCAAGTAGCGTTCGCCGCGGCGATGCAGCGTAACGATCAACTCCGTCAACTGCGGTCGATGTGCGGGCGCGTAAAGACATAGATGAAACGCTTCGTTACGCAAAACGTAGAGTGTGGGATCCGTTTCCGAGCGCGCTGCATCGTACAGCAACTTCGCCTCGCGCAGCGTTGTTGGGGTATGGGCGGGAATCGCGCAGGCGAGGGCAAGGCTTTCCAGCGAGGCGCGTATCTCATAGATTTCGCGCGCTTCATTGGCATTGAGCGGCGCGACCGTCGCACCTTTGTTCAGTTCGCCCTTGATCCAGCCTTCGCTTTCGAGTTGGCGCAATGCTTCGCGCACAGGGATCGCACTGATCGAGAA
>NZ_DATJJF010000036.1:0-5629 GCF_035492435.1 Trinickia sp. | reverse complement strand
TACTCCCTTAGCTTCGGACTCTTCATCCCCTTAGCCAGCAGCAGCTTCAAAACCCACCGAAGCTGGCCCTTGCGGTGCTGCGCACAAACAGTTCGCCACAGGCGCGCCGGATCGAACTCTTCGAAACGCGCCTGCCGCTCGATGACCGACTTGCTGCCTGGCAAATGCAGGAACGCACATCGGCTGAACCAATATAGATTCCGATGGGTATTGCCAGGCCAGTGACGTCCGACGGCTTGATAAGCGCCGACGTCGACGATCGACTGACCTTTTTCCGCCAACAGCGAAAGCGCAGCGGAAACGAATGCCTCGTCGCCATGCTGGCAAAGCTGAGGGATCTGAACGGTATATCTGTCGAAGCACGCCTTCGCGCAAGCGACGAGCCGCGCAAGAAAATGCGGCGTGCACAGCAAAAACTCCCCGCCATACCAACGCGGGTTTTGAAGCCGCCGACCCGCCACGGCTTCAATGTCCGCGATAACTCGGGCGCTGCCATAGCAGGGAAAAACTTGATCCGAGATATCGAACGCGCCAACGCCGAGCCGCGCGCATCGCTCCACGAGCCCGACGTCGAGCGCTCTCATGGCGGCCATGTCGGTATCGAGCAGCAGAAAAAGTGTGTCACCCGGAAGCGTTCGGGCTGCCTGCATCATCAAGTGGAACTTGAAATGCGTCGCGTAAAAAGGCGTGCTGTCCGGCAAATTCAAACCGCCTATCGTTAGCGCATGAACTACCGGATGACTGCGATCGGGCGAGCCGGCAAGCACATTGCGCACCCCGTCCGGTTCGTTCGTGTAGACGTTAAGGCGCGGCATTCCGAGGCGCAGCAGCGATTTGTTGAGGCAGAGCGCCTGACGCACATACGCGCGGGGATCCCGGTTGCTGCTATTCGGGCTGCCTCCGGTCACACCATCAAGGTAGACCAGCGCACACGGGTGTATCGAAGGCAATCGTGCCCGATGGCGCCCCATGATGCGCGAAAGTTCACTTAACTCGATCGACATGTGCCTGCACTCGTCGTCATGCCGCTCATAAAAACGGATCGTCCCCAGCAAAAGCAGAAATCGACAGGCAACGACTATGCCTATACGCGAATTATCCTTGGTATTCCGGATGGATCATATTGAGGTGCTGATATGCGTCTGCGACACAATATGTCTGCACTCCTGCTTTCGCCAGGCACGCTGCACGGCGCCATTGAGCGCCGCAGCGCACAAGCGCTCGCTGACGGCGCGCTTCAACCGATCGAGACTGTGTGCACGAGGATCGATGACGGTGGCATTCGCTTCATTGTTCGCCAAGTGTCGAGCCTCGCACGCAAAACGTACGCACTTGAGGGCGACACTTCCGACACCTCTTCCACGCCGCCTTCCGATCCCTTCAAACCGTATGATCCAGCGCTTTTCGTCGCAGACATTTCCGACACACATATTGCATTGCTGAACAAGTTCAACGTCATCGATCATCACATGCTGATCGTTACACGAGACTTCGAGGAGCAAGAAACCTTGCTCGATCTTTCGGATTTTGTCGCTTGGCTTGCATGCCTCGCCGAATTCAATGCACTCGGTTTTTACAACGGCGGCGTCAGTGCGGGTGCAAGTCAGGCGCACAAGCACATGCAAATCGTGCCGCTGCCGATCACCACCGAGCATAACGACGGCTTTGCACTGCCGATCGAACCGCTCATCGCGAGCGCGCGCGCGTCGACACGCGCGAGTGCCGGCACGCTACTCACCCGCTTTCCGTTTGTCCACGCGTTCGCGCCGCTCGCACCTGCAAGCGGGCCGCAGGCGGCGGCCGCGGCACTGGATTGCTACCTTTGGCTCATGAGGAGCCTAGCGCTCGTCTCCTACGCCGAAGGGAAGCCAGTGCGCCAAGCCGCCGCCTACAACTTGTTGATGACGCAACGCTGGATGCTTGTCGTGCCGCGAACCGAAGCGCACATCGAGGGCATTTCGATCAATGCGCTCGGCTTTGCGGGCTCTCTCTTCGTGCGCGATGCCGTGCAGTTGGAAACCGTGCAACGGTTGGGACCGATGACGCTGCTTGCGCGCGTTTCGCGTCCGGTCGGGCACAAACTTTGATCACTCCGAAACGGGTTTGTCGGGTCGAGGCAAAATAACGGCGTTGATGCTTGAACCGAATCGCGCGGCCGCAGCGACGATGGCCAGCGTGACCGCCCATTATTGTCACTTCGGACTGCTGACCGATGCCCCTCAGACTTCGCTCCCTGCCCCCGGCGTTCCCGCTCGCCTCGCTGTGCCTTGCGCTCGCCGCTTGCACGTCGTTCGCGCCTGCACCAAGCCGAGAAGCACATATCGAACCGATCGGCCTCTTTCCGATGGACGCCTACGATCAGAACGTCGATCGTTGGATCGACCCAGCTGCACCGGGATACGACGTGCCGTTTCTGAGCGTAACAGCGCAACGTGCGCATTTTGACGCCCTCTACTCACGCTACTTCGGCAGCCTGCCGGCGGACGCCTCACCTTGGAATCCCTCTTTCATCGAGGGGCGAGTCTATGGCCAGCACGGGCAAGACATCGTTGCACTGCAATTGCAACGCGTCCACAACTACGACAACGCCAGCAAGCGCTCGAACGGAATCGGTTATGGACAAAACCTGCGGGCGCACACTCAGAAATGGATCGACGTTATTGCGCAAAATATGGATGTCGACCAATTCGCGCAAGCTCCGCATTACGTGGCAAGGTCGCGCGCTATTGCCGCGGGCAATCTCCTTGTGCGCGAGTTGCCTACCATGGACCCAGCATTTTTTTCGTACGAACTCGCGGGTGAGGGCTACCCGTTCGATAATCTGCAGGTCTCGGCGGTCAAGCCGGGCACGCCGCTCTATGTCCTCGGGCAGACCCGGGATGGGGCATGGCGATACGTGCAAACGCCCGACGTTCAAGGCTGGGTACAGTCGGCGGGGGTTGCCAATGTCGACGACGCTTTTGTCGATACCTGGAGGCAGCGCGCCCGCACTTCATGGGGTGCCGTCATCGTGGCATCGGCGAGCGTGAGCGACGATGGCGGATCGTTCCGATTCAACGCGCCCGCGGGCACGCTGTTGCCGCTAGTCTCGCAAGCGCAGAATGCACGGCCGGGCACGCAAACGGTGCTTGTGCCGGCACGCGATATCGACGGGCGCGCCGTGATCCGCCAAGCGCACCTTGCTGACGGGCAGATCGCGCCCATGCCGCTTGCCGCAACACCCAGACATCTGGCGATGTTGATCAAAGCGCTGATCGGACGCCCCTATGGGTGGGGCAATACAGGGCTCTACAACGACTGCTCATCGGAACTTCAGAGCATCTTTGCGGCATTCGGGGTCTGGCTACCGCGTCACTCGTCGACACAGATGAGCGCGGGGCAGTTCACGGACTTGTCCGCTGCCAGTCCCGCCGAGCGCATCGACTACCTCATGCGGCACGGTGAGCCGATGCGCACGCTCGTCTACATCGGCGGACATGTGATGCTCTATCTCGGTACAACAGTACGTGACGGGCAGACTCTACCGCTCGTCTATCAGGACATCTGGGGGCTTCGCCCGGACGACAACAGCCGGCGATCGGTCATCGGCGGATCGGTGATCTTTCCATTGCAACTCAGGATTCCTGAGGATCACTCGTTGCAGTCGCTCGCCGCTACGCCGATTTTCCAGATCAGTATTCTCGGTGAGCCGAACCCAACCGCGCCCTTGCCGGACGCAGAAAATCCGGCCAGCTGATGCGAAAACGCGAAACACAAGAGGCAAGGGGCAAAGGACGAGCTAACGGAATAAGCGCAGCACGCAGCAATACCCCTCTCGGCATCGCTGCGTGCTACGTGCGGCGTTACTCTGGAAGTGCCTGACCGCGCGTTTCCGGCGCCAAAGGAATGAGGAAAATCCCCACCACAAATGCGATAGCGGTCAACGCGACGGGCACGCCGAGCGTGTGCATATGCAAGACGGCAGCGCCAAGCGCGAAGTTGACTCCTGCGCCGACGAAACGCCCGAAGGACGTGCAAAACGCAAATGCTGTTGCGCGGACGCGCGTCCCGAACTGTTCCGGCAGCCAAAGGCTGAACAGCGCAAAATTTCCACCAAAGAAGCCAAGTACAAAAAGCAACGCGATGAAGGGCACCAGTCCGTTAGGCAAGTAGAACGCCCAACCGAAACTTGCCGCGATGGCAACGGCCATCCCGGTGAAGTACACGGCAAGCGTCTTTTTGCGCCCAATCCGCTCGGCGAGCGGTGGCAATGCCAGACAGCCGAGAACTGTGCCGATGGAAAGCAAGCCCGTGGCGAGCGATGCCGTCTTGGTGGCGGCGCTTTTGTCCATGCCCGCCTTTAACGAAAGCTGAATGACGGCCGAGGGCTCATAGACTGCACCGGCCCACAAGCCGACGATGGCGATCGTCACCAGTCCGCACGCCACCCAAGTGCGGCGACGATAATGCGAGCCGAAAATTTCTTGCAAGGGCTTGGCCTTCGAGACGACGGCTTCGGCCTTTTGCCACTTATCGGTCTCCTTCACGCGCAGCAGCACCACAATGGCGACGACGACAGGAATGGCCCCCGTCAGGAACATGGCCCGCCAACCGAAGTGCACGCCGATGGTGTAGTTGAGCGCGGCCGCCAGGAAAAAGCCCGCGTAGTAGCCAGTCTGTAGGTAACCGGCACCCATCTTGCGGCGATCTTCCGGCCAGGCCTCGGCGACGTAGGTACCCGCAAGCGCCCACTCGCCGCCGATGCCGACACCCGCGATGAAGCGATAGATGCCGAGCTGCCACACGTTTTCCGCCGTGGCGGCAAGCCCTGTAAAGATCGCGAAGGTGAAGATGGTGCCCGCCAGAACCTTCGTGCGGCCGAAGCGATCTGCAAGCGGCCCCCATATAAAAGAGAGCCCCCAACCCACGAGGAACAGCGCAAACATAATTGAGCCCGCCAAACCGACGTTGGCGGGAGTCGCCGCATAGCCCGAGCGCGGCAGCAGCTCAGTCAATGCCGGCGTAAGTATGAGCGCATAGATGAACGAGTCCATCCCATCGAGCGTCCACCCTGCCCAGGCACCCCAGAACCCCGCGATCTGCGAACGATTAAGCGGCGTTCGGCCTCGCGTGGTACGCGCGCCGCCTGTCACTGAACTCATCTGAATCTCCTCCGGAATACGTTTTTTCCACTTCTTTCATTATTCTTTCAAGAACGCCAAGCGGCGCGTGCTGTAAAGCTCAGGGCCTGGCAGCACATCGGGGTTTGCCCGATTTGATATCGAATATTTTGTATATAATATCGACTATCATGATCGATGTAACGAATCGTTTTCCCCTAGGTTCCGCGGCGAACGGGGTAGAGCGAAACGCCATGCCGCTCGCGGCCGTTTCTGTTGCGCCGCGCATGAGCGCCTCCCGAATGGTGGCCGATGCCTTGCGCGAGGCCATCATCGACGGCGCGTTGGCACCGGGCGCGCCGTTGCGTCAGGACGCAATCGCGCGTCATTTCTCGATCAGTGCGATCCCTGTGCGCGAAGCATTGCGCCAACTCGAAAGCGAAGGCTGGATCAAGGGCGAACTGAACAAAGGTGCGACGGTCGCGCCGCTCAATGCCAATGAAGCGCGCGAAATCTATGAGATACGCGCC
>NZ_DATJJF010000035.1:0-12388 GCF_035492435.1 Trinickia sp. | reverse complement strand
GGCTCGCGCTGCAAGCGGCCAATCGCGGCTACGTGATGGATTCCGGCACGATCACGATGTCGGGCAATGCGAAGCATATGCTCGACGACCCCAAGGTGCGCGCCGCCTACCTCGGCGAGTGACGCAGCCTGCCCGCGCCCGCGACACGAACGCGGGTGTGGGCTTATGGCCCATCGTCTGTGCATACATGGGCCCGAGCCGGGAGACGGCTCGTATTTCATCTAAACCCGACTTAACAAGGGATAAATCATGAAGCAATCGCTCAGCGCTAGCAGCGTTGCGGCGGCGCTCGCGCTCGTCGCTGTGTCTCAAACGGCATCTGCCGATACGGTCGTCAAGATCGGCCACGTTGCACCGCTCACCGGTGGTTTGGCTCATCAAGGTAAGGACTGCGAAAACGGCGCTCGCCTTGCCGTTGAGGAAATCAACGCGAAAGGGCTCGTCATCAATGGCCAAAAGGTGACCCTGCAGCTCGATGCGCAGGACGACGCGGGCGATCCGCGCACCGCAACGCAGGCCGCGCAACGGCTCGTCGACGACAATGTGGTTGCCGTCGTCGGTCATGAGACGTCCGGTACCTCAATTCCCGCTTCGAAAATTTACAGCGACGCCGGCATCGTACAGATCTCGCCGGCGGCCACGAATCCGACTTATACGCGGCAGGGCTTCAAGACGACCTACCGCGTCGTTGCGACCGACGAGCAGCAAGGGCCCGCACTCGCCAACTATGCGGCAAAGAATCTGAGCGTTAAGACGGTTGCGGTGGTGGACGATTCCACGGCCTATGGCCAGGGCCTCGCCGTTCAATTCGAAAAAAGCGCGAAAGCGCTCGGCCTCAAAGTGGTGTCGCACGACGCGACCAACGACAAGGCCGTGGATTTCCGTGCCATCCTCACGAAGATCAAGGGGGAGAACCCTGACGCGATCATGTACGGCGGGATGGATGCCACCGGCGGTCCCTTCGCCAAGCAGGCGCGGCAGCTCGGCTTGCGCGCGAAGGTGTTGGCGGGCGATGGCGTTTGCACGAGTTCGCTCAAGACACTCGCGGGAACGGCAGCCGACAACGTCATCTGCTCACAGGCGGGCAGGTACTTCGAAAAGATGGATGGCGGCAAAGATTTTGAAGCGAAGTATGTCAAGCGCTTCAATCAGCCGATTCAGCTTTACGCGCCGTACACGTACGACGCCGTCTACATCATCGTCGATGCGATGAAGCGCGCCAACTCAACGGAGCCGGCAAAGATTCTCGCTGCCATGCCGGCGACCGACCACAAAGGCATTATTGGAGAGACCGCGTTCGATGCAAAAGGTGACCTGCAGCACGGCGTAATTTCCCTCTTCGGCTATAAGGACGGCCAAAAGACGCTCATCGAAGAAGCGAAGATGTGATGTAACGATCGTTGCATCGCGATAGCAAGGAAGGCCGCATAGGTATGCTCTTATGCGGCCTTTCTCTTGTTTCAGCTTTCGGCTACGCCGATGACGGTCGGGCCGGATTACAGCGTATCGAGCACCGTGCGCAGCATCGCCATCATTTGATCGATTTCGTCATTCGTCACGGTGAGGGCGGGCATGAATCGCAGCAGGTTCGGCCGAGCCGCATTCAGCAGCAATCCATCGGGTTGCATCAGGCGGGCCTTCTCGACAATTTGCGGCCCAATATCTTTCCCGAGCATCAGTGCACGCAGAAGGCCTTCGCCGCGCTCGCCTTCGAAGCCGCGCTCGGCCGACAACTCGAGCAGCCGATCTCGCAAGTAGGCGCCGCGCGCACGCACGCCTTCCAAGAAACCGGGCGCCGTCAACTGGCTGATAACGGCATGGCCCACCGCCGTCATCAACGGATTGCCGTTGTACGTGCCGCCTTGGTCGCCGGCTTCGAAGACGGCCACTTCGGCCTTCGATAGCAATGCCGCGAGCGGCACGCCGCCGCCGATGCCCTTGCCGAGCGTCATGATGTCCGGCTCGATGCCGGCAAGTTCGTAGGCGAAGAGGGTGCCGGCACGGCCGCAGCCGCTTTGCACTTCGTCGACGATCAGCAACAAGTTGTGGCGCTGGGTGAGCGCGCGCAACTCGCGCATGAATTCATGCGTTGCCGGAATGACGCCGCCTTCGCCCTGGATGGGCTCGAGCATGACCGCGACGGTTTTTTCGCCGATCAGCCGCTCGACGGATGCGATGTCATTGAGCTCGGCCTTGGGGAAGCCGGGCACCTGGGGCGCGTAAAGCGTGTCCCAGCCGGGTTTGCCGCTCGCCGACATCGTCGCAAGCGTTCGGCCGTGAAAGCCGTGGTCGAACGTGATAATTTCGTACGCGCCGTTTTTGTATTTTCTGCCCCACTTGCGCGCAAGCTTGATCGCGCCTTCGTTCGCCTCGGCACCGCTGTTCGCGAAGAACACCTTGTCGAAGACGCTATGCTCGGTCAGCAGCCCGGCGAGTCGCCCCATTGGCTCGTTGTAGAAGGCCGGCGATGGGTTCAGCAGTTGACGTGCCTGTCCCTCGATCGCCTCGACGATGGCGGGGTGGCAGTGGCCGAGCGAATTGACCGCCCAGCCTTGAATGAAATCGAGGTAGCGCTTGCCTTCGTTGTCGAAGAGCCAGGAGCCGGCGCCGCGCGTGAAGACGACCTCGGGCCGGTTGGTGATGTACATCAGCGACTCAGTCGGGTACTCGTTGAAATGCATGGGCGGCTCCGCGGTGTTGAAGTAGAAGACAAAAATGAATCCGGCAAAGAAAAAAGCCACGGGACTCCGTGGCTTTCGCTATTCGACCGATTGTGCGCCTGACTAATGTGCTACAAGGCGCGCATCCGCGATGAGCCGACGGCTTGCGGGGAAGGCAGCGGGCGGCGACGTCGGAATAGTGTCTGGGTGCGATTCATGCGCGCAAGAATACGACAGCATGCAAGCAGATGCAATCGCAATGCATGATGGCGCGACACTGCGCGCCGCTTCCCGAGTGGTCGCAATCGGAGCGGCCCTGCGTCAGACGGCGTTGGCGAGATCGGCTTCGCTCGTGAAGGAGTCGGCGTAAAACTCGTCGGAGGGCAGCCCGTGATGCGCCGTGAAATCGCGCTGCGCGGATTCGACCATCACTGGCGCGCCGCATGCATAGACCTGATGGCCTGACAAGTCGGGCAGGTCTTCGATCACGGCCCGGTGCACAAACCCCGTGCGGCCTGTCCAAGCATCACTCGGATCTGCCTCGGAGAGCACCGGCACGAACTTGAAGTTCGGATGGTCTTGGGCCCATTGCGCGGCGAGATCCATCAAATACAAGTCTTTTTTGCGGCGCCCGCCCCAGTAGAGCGTCATCGGCCGGTCGATTTGCTTGAAAAGTGCGTGCTCGACGATGGCCTTGATCGGCGCGAAGCCGGTGCCCGAGGCGAGCAGCACGATGGGCTTGTCCGAATCCTCGCGCAAGAAGAACGTGCCGAGCGGCCCCTCGAAACGCAGGATCTCGCGCTCCTTCATCGTATTGAAAACGTGATCCGTGAATGCACCGCCTGGCATATGCCGGATGTGAAGCTCGAGCGGCCCTTCCTCATGCGGTGCGCTTGCCATCGAATAGCTGCGGCGCTTGCCGTCCTTCAGGATGAATTCGATGTACTGCCCGGCAAGGTATTGCAATCGCTCATTGGCTGGCAATTGCAACTTGAGCATGGCGACGTCATCGGTCTTGCGCTCGATCACGTTGACGCGGCACGGCAGCTTTTTGACCTGCATGTCGCCAACGCCGGAGATTTCCCGCACGTCGATGACGAGATCGCTTTTCGCGCTCGCGCAGCAAAAAAGAGCCATGCCGCGTGTTTTCTCGTCGTTGGAAAGTGCTGAGGAGGAGTGCGAGCGCTGCTCGACTTCGCCCGAGACGACCGCGCCCTTGCACGAGCCGCACGCCCCGTTCTTGCAGCCATAGGGCAGGCCAATGCCCTGACGCAGGGCGGCCGAGAGCACCGGCTCGTCCGGTTCAACTTGGAACTGCCGGCCGCTTTGCCGGAGGGTCACGTTATATGCCATAGCATCGAAACAGAAAAGGAAAAAATTGGCATCCCGCCCGCAGCGGTGCGGCGTGTAAGTCCCATGGCAGCTACAATGCGCCATGGTTATCCCACGTATTTTGCGGCGCCCGCGCGTGCTTATCGTCGGATGCGGCGACGTCGGCTCGCGCGCCGCACAGTTGCTGCTTGCCGGTGCGGTGCGTCCGCGCGTCATTGCGCTGACGAGCCGGCCGGAGCGTGTAGCGTCACTGCGTTCGGCAGGCATCGCGCCGATCATCGGCGATCTCGACGCCGCGCGGAGTCTTCACCGCCTTGCCGGACTCGCTCCGACTGTCCTGCACTTGGCGCCACCGCCGCCAAGCGGAGAAGACGATCCACGCACTCGCGCGTTGATCGCCGCTTTGACGAGGCCTAGCCGGGGGCGGCGTCGGACTGTCGCTGGCCTGACGCCGTCGAAGTCTTGGCTACGCCACCGAGCGCCCGCTGCCCTTTCCCGGGCACGGCTCGCCGGCCCGTCTATTGTAACCGAGGCCGTTACGGCCGCTCCGGCACGCCGGCCGATCAGGTTCGTGTATGCGAGCACGACGGGTGTCTACGGTGATTGCAGCGGCGCAATGATTGACGAAACGCGGCCAGTGCGTCCAATGAACGCCCGAGCGAGGCGCCGAGTATCGGCTGAGCGGCAACTGAGGCGGGCCACTGTGCGCGGCGCGTTGGCGGCGAGCATCGTCCGTATCCCAGGGATTTATGCGGCTGAACGGCTGCCGCGTTTGCGCTTACAGCGGGGCATGCCCGCGCTCGTCGACGAAGAGGATGTCTACACCAACCACATCCATGCCGACGATCTTGCGGCAATCCTGCTGCGGGCGGTTGCGCGGGCGGGCCATTCACGCGTCATTCATGCCTCGGACGACACGGTACTGAAGATGGGCGCTTACTTCGACCGGGTGGCCGACGCGCTCGGCATGGCGCGCCTGCCACGCATCACGCGCGAGACGGCCCAACGCGAGTTGGAGCCGCTCACGCTTTCGTTCATGAGCGAATCACGTCGTTTGGCCAACCGGCGGTTAAAGCGGGAACTGCGCATGACGCTACGCTATCCGACGGTCGACGATTTTCTCGCCACCGTGGCGCGCGGCGTCGGCTGATAGGGCTCGCTGCTTACGGCCCATGGCTGGCCGAAGAGCGTTGAAATGTGCATGCAAAATCAGCAGAGGGTGGCTGAATTGTCAATCAGGTCAGCGCCGGCAGCGCTTCTAACAGCAAGAAGCAAAGCAGCCCGGCGATCAGCACGCCGATCAAAGTGGGATCGTAGTGGCGCTTAGCACGCCTTGTTTTTGCCAGAACGCCGCCCACGATTGCGCCGAGTGCCGCGAAAGCAAGAGTGATCAATGAGATTTGGAAGCTGGCTGCAACCATAGCTTTCCCCTTCCGTGAAAAGACTTTGTAATATTTGTTTATCTAAGTATAGGGCGGTAGCGGAAAACGGCGTGGCATATCGAAGATCCAGCATCTCTTTACTTCGGATGTGGGAGCCGGCGATCACGTGCCGGGGCAACGTGTCGCGACAATGATTTCACGCATCGCAGATGCCCCGATGGCGGGGGCGCAAACGAAAGAAGCCGGAAGGTTGAACGGACTCGCTCAGTCCCTCAGCGCTCGCCGAGCGCGAGCAAGTCGGCCGCATCGAGCCATCGCCATTCGCCCTGGGCGAGCGTCGCCGGCAAGGCCAGCGAGCCGATGCGCTCGCGATGGAGCGCCTCGCAGCGGTTGCCGGCCGCCGCGATCATGCGCTTCACTTGATGGTACTTGCCTTCGTTGATGGTCAGCTCGAGCAGTCGTTCGCCGCGAGCGAGCACCGCGGCGGCGGCGATGGGTTTGCTTTCACCATGCAGTAGCACGCCATCGCTCAGGGCCGTGAGCTGCGCGTCGTCGATGGGGTGACGTGTTGTCGCGATGTACGTTTTCGGGACCTTGCGCTTGGGTGACGTGTAGGCATGAATGAATTTGCCGTCGTCGGAGAGGAGCAGCAGCCCGGTCGTGTCCTCATCGAGGCGTCCGACACATTGCACGCCGCGCGTGGCGAGCGGTGCCGGCAGAAGACTGAACACGCTTGCATGATGTTGAGGGTCGCGCGAACACTCGTAGCCGGGCGGCTTGTGCAGCATCAGATAAGCGTGTTCGCGGTAGTGCCACGCAGCGCCGTCGACCTCGAACATCAAGCCGTCCACAGCGAAAACGGTATCCGGCTCGATGCAGACGGCGCCGTCCACGCTTACGCGTCCGGCGGCGATCAAGGCGCGGCACTGGCGCCGCGAGCCGAATCCCTGGGTGAAGAGAATGCTTTCGAGATCCATGCTGCGGGCAATGCTTTGAGTTATGTTGGCGTTGGCGAGAGGCGTACGCAAAACGAAGACTGTTCCCGGATCCGCACCGGAAGTCATGCGGTGTGGTCGGTGGCAGCTAAGAGGCAGGCGAAAAGCGATCGTACCGTGACGGTGGCGCTATCGTAAAACGACGGCAACCATATCACAGGTCAAACGTGTAGTGACCGAGAGCGCAGGATCGCGAGAGGGTGGGGGGACTGGTTTTAAACACGGGGCATTGAAAACGCCGCCCCCCAAATGCCGGCCCGCTCTCTACTACTTTCCCTCTTGTGTAACCGATCGAGACCATCCAGACTCGACAACACCCACTCATGGGCCAGCTTTTCTCCGGTGCCTAGTCCGCATTGCCGACCCTCAAGCGCCTCGCCATGACATCGACGACCATTCCGCTGACTTCGGGCTCAAACTTTTGCCCCGTGCTGCGCAACGGCATCTGGCATTTCCCTATTCATCACATGCGCGGGGGCACATCGACAGGCATCGTGATCTGGGAGCGCATGGCGCCCAAGGAGAACCGGGTCAGGGAAGAACTCCTGAGGCACATCATGGGCGTGCCTGCTGAAGGCTACGCGCCCGGCAACCGACAGACGGCCGGACTCGGCCGCGGATCGCCGACCAGCAACAAGGTGTTCTTCGCGGATGTGGAGTTGATCGCCGATGCCCGCCCGCGTCTTATAAGTACGTTGGCGCAGCTCGCCGCGGACCATGGTCGCATCGATTGGAGCGTGAACTGCGGCAACATGTCGTCGGCTTTGCAGCTTTGGGCGGTCGACATGGGTTTCATCGATGCGTCGCCCGGCGCACATGCCATCGATATCAGAAACACGAACACCGATAAGGTGATGACGTCTCGAATGGCCGTGGAGCTTGACGGTCGATTCGCCGAAACGCAGATACCCGGCGTGTTGGGAAGGTTTCCTGCTGTCGATCTCGTGCTTCGCAATCCCGTTGGGGCGAAGACGGGCATGCTGTTGCCGACCGGTGCGGCCAGCGAGAACATCGATGGCTACCTTGTCAGTTGCGTCGATGTCGCGGTGCCGATGGTGATCGCGAGGGCGAGTGATTTCGGCAAGACGGCTCACGAACCCCTTGCGGAGCTCGCCGGTGATCTGGCGTTTCTTGGCAAGGCGAAGGAGATTTGGGTCGAAGCGGGGCAACGAATGCGATTGAAGCGCAAAGATGGCGTACCCATGAGCCGCGACGAACTCGCGCGCAGTGAAACGATCCCCAAGTTTTGCATCGTCGGCGAGCCGCGTTTCGGCGCAGATCTATCCGTTCGTTACTTCACGCCGCAGAGCCTGCATGCATCGTTGGCCGTTTCAGGCGGGTGTTGCCTCGCAGCAGCGACGTTGATTCCCGGGTCCGTCGCGCACGACATCGCAGGCAAGACCGCGACGCCGGGCGTCGATGAAGTGCACGTGGCGATTGAAAATCCGGCCGGGACACTCGAGACCACAGTCATTGTCCGCCGATCGGAGGATGGGCCAACGATCGCGATGGCGGCTTATCGGCGAAGCGCACAAGTTCTATTGAAGGGCTTTGTCCCGCTATATAACGCGTCGGCTGCGCTGGCGTCGGCGCTCGATCGGCAGTGCGGGTCCGATCGGTCCGATAAGTGACTACGGGCGGCTGGGTCGTCGCGGTGAAGCGCGCGGATCGAAGGCGAGGCATGATTCGACACCTCGATGCCTCGTCAGGCCTTGTGCTCGCGAGCGCGAAATGGATTGTGGGAAGGCGCGTTATGTCTTTTAGCGGGCGGCGCGTTGCGGCGTGTAGTTTCCGATGAGCTGACACACGGCTTGGGCGTCGCGACAGGCGTGCAGGCGCTCGCGAAACTCGCGGTCGCAGAACAGCTCCGCGACTTCCGCAAGCAGGTGCAGATGCATCGCGTTTGCCCATTCGGGCACGAAGAGCGCCACAACATCGGTTACGGGGCTGCCGTCGGGGGCGTCGAACACGATGGGTACGAGGGGCCGCACGTACAGCACAATCGCTTCACGCAGGCCTTTGACTTGGGTGTGCGGCACGGCCACGCCAAGACCCAGTCCCGTCGAGCCCAGCACTTCACGTTGCGTGAGCCCGAGCGCTACGGTTGCGGCCGGCGGCCCGCCGTGCCGCTCGACGAGCTTGCCGAGCTGTGCGAAGAGCGTCTCCCGGTCAGTTGCCTCAACGCCGAGTAACACGTGATCTTCGGATAGGCGTTGAGCGATCGTGCTACGGGGCGAGCTTTCGTTGCGTTCCACTTGCGAATCGGGACGCGTAGGCGGCTCCGGGTGCAGCAGATCCTGCCACGCGCCGGAGGGCGCCTCGGGGACTTCGAGCAGTCGTACCACTTCGGCGGTGGGCGCGAGGGCGGCGACCCGCCGCATTGCGCCGGTTACTGCTGACCTGGGCAAATAGAGCGACAGCCGTACGCGATTCCTGTCAGATAGCGGCGTTACCCGGATCGTCCACGGCTGACCGACGCAATCGCGAATCAGCGCTTGGCGCACGGGCGTTGCATGCTGAGCGTCGAGCGTCACGCGCATCATCACGTTGCGGCTTGTCTGCGGGCGCGTTCGCACTCGGGCGGCTTTGCCGCCGAGGCCGAGCAGGGCGAGCAAGCCTAATCGGGGTCGCATGTCACTCTCCGGATGGTGCTGTTTGGATCTTTGCTGTGAGAAGCACGGTTATGGGCGACCTGCCCGATGACAGAACGTGGCGTGCTTACCATGCCCGAATCCAGGGTTCGCCGTCGGCTGTCGCGTCGCTCGTTACAACACTGCGCTCATCCCGGCCATATCTGTTGGCACGATGACCTGAATCCGGTTGACACGCAACACGCGGACGCAAGCCGGCTGCTGTCGGCCGCACAACTGACCGATGCAACCTGCGATCGAAACTCACCGATTCCCCTTATGAGTTCGCACCAGTGCGAGTGAAGACGTGTCGTCGAGGCAGTACCACTGCGGTGCGGAAATGCCTGAGTTGATCATCTAACGCGACCACGTGCAAGGCCGCGGTAAGCCCTGGCCGACTGAGAGATGCTCGATCCTTCGCAATCGCTGGCGGTTTTCGCGGTGTGCAAAGGTAGCGCTTGTACGCTAACTCGTGGAGGGTTGGAGCGTGTATTCCGGCACGGGCACCAGGATTCCCCTTAAAATTCAATGAAATACAGACGATTGGCAACTTGTCTGGGGGGGCGGGAGCGGTAGATTTTCGTGTAATCTACCTTGCAAGCTGCATTTTTGAATGCTTCGCGTGACTCTTCGCTGCTCATATGATCGCGGCGGGACGATCTACTTCCGGCGAGCCGTTCCGGATGACCTGCAGGACCGACGCCCGGCCACGCTCGTCAAGGTCAATTGGGGAACAGGCGATGTCCGCGTAGCGGCTCGCAAGATCGAAGCGATCAACCGGAGGCTTGAGGCCGAGTGGACGCTTTTCTGGGGGAGGCCCCACCCACCTGCGCCGCGCCGGCAAACGTAAAACGCCGTACGGTTTCATACAGCCCCCCGCTCTGGCGCAGCGGGGCCGTTTGCGATCAGTCCGAGATGTTCCGTTTCGAGGCAAAAAATTCGGAGGCGTCAATGGTCGAGAATGAACTGCTCCCCTCCTGGAACGACGGCGCACCGAAATCGGCCATCCTCGACTTTGTAAGGCGTGTGACAACGCCAGGCGGAGGGGATTTCGTGCCGCCGCGAGAGCGCATTGCCACGTTCGACAACGATGGAACTCTCTGCTGCGAGCAGCCGCTCCAGATGCAGTTCTTTTTTCTCTTTGACCGGGTGAAGGAATTCGCGGGCAAAGACCCGGCGCTTAGGGAGCGCCAGCCGTTCAAGGCGGTGCTGGAACATGATTACAGCACGCTCTTTAGTCTTGGCAGACAGGCGCTGCTTGAACTTGTTTTCGCGACTCACGCGGGCATAACAGACGAGGAGTTTGACCAACTCGCGCGCGGATGGCTTGCAACGGCCGCGCATCCTACATTCGGTCGACTGCACAAAGAGTGCATTTATCGGCCACAGCTCGAGCTGCTCGCGTATCTGCGTGAGAACGACTTCAAAACCTACATCGTTACGGGAAGCGGCATCGACTTCATTCGTGCGTTCGCTGATGAGGTTTACGGCATCCCACGAGAACAGGTGATCGGCTCGAGCGCAAAGCTTCGCTATGACGTGACGGGCAGCGGCGGCGTTTCGCTCATGAAGCTTCCAGAGCTCAACAGCTTCGACGACCGAGAGGCCAAGCCGCTAAACATCGGCTTGCATATCGGCCGCCGTCCGGTGCTGGTATTCGGCAATTCAGATGGCGATCTCCCCATGATCCGCTACGCCAAATCCGGGCGTGGCCCGCGGCTTGCGTTGCTCCTCCATCACGATGATGCGCAGCGCGAGGCGGCCTATGATCGCGAGTTCAGATTGAGCCCGCTGGCCGAGGCGCTCGACAAAGCCGAAGACTACGGCATCACCCGCGTAAGCATGAAACGGGATTGGAAGAAGGTGTTCTGATTGGAATTCAGGGCACCTCAGGCCAGCCGCTCGGTGCGTCTGGGCGGTTTTGGTTTCTACATATCATGAATCGATACGCCGTAGAGAGTGCTGGAAAAGTCGCATAGGCTGGCATTACCTCAAATCTCGCCTGCTGTTCGCGCCAACGTGGAGGCACATATGGGTAAGCACTTCGACGTCTTTTCGTCTGTTGGTCTCGGGTTGGGTTTGGTGTTTGTGCTTGGCGAAGGGGCGGCCGCGCAACAAAACTCGGTGACGGCGATCGACATCGCGCTCGAGCCTGACGCGACGATGATTCAGCATGCGAGGGACGCCAACGCTCGCCTGCTCAAGGATTTTCCGAAGGGCTTCACGCTGGATGAGACGCACCACCCGCACATTTCCCTGCTGCAGCAGTTCGTCCGCACAGAGGATCTCGACAAGGTATATGCGGCAGCGAACGCCGTTATGGCCAAAGAGAAGCCCACAACATGGACGTTAAAGGCGTTCAAGTATTACTACATCCCATCTCCGCCGATTGGCCTTGCGGGAATCGTGGTCGAACCGACTCAAGACCTGCACAGGCTGCAAGATGAACTCATTGCGGCCGTTAAACCCTACACTGTGAAGACCGGTACCCCGGCAGCCTTCGTGAGCGACGAGGGCGGCCGCGACATCCAGGAATTCCTGATCAGCTACGTCGGCAATTTCGTTAGCGACGCGGCGGGCAAGCGCTTCAACCCGCACGTGACCATCGGCGTCGGAACGCAAGCGTATTTGAACAAGATGCTGGCTGAGCCATTCACGTCGTTCACATTCTCGGCGGTCGGCGCGTCGGTCTACCAGCTTGGCACCTTTGGCACAGCTCGGAAGGAGCTGAGGGCATTAACTGCGTCCCGCTGACGTGAGACGAGCGGTTTCAAATCGTCCTCGGTCAGTCCTCGGCGGATTGTCTCGCGTGATGGTTCCTCATGATCCGTCAATCGGACAATGGGAGTTCGATGGCGGGATGGCGTTCCCTGGTGACTTGCTATTTCGCCCGTGGTTCCGAGTGTGGATGTACTGGGATTTCGGGATTCGAGACGAAGACCGGAAACAATGGAGAGGAAGTTTGGTGCCCAGGGCCGGACTCGAACCGGCACGCCTTGCGGCGGGGGATTTTGAGTCCCCTGCGTCTACCTGTTTCACCACCTGGGCAGGTGCGCCATCGCATGATGCGCTGGCGGAAAGACGGTGATTATGGCGTAAAAGCCGGGCATGGGCAAGTTTTCCTTGCTTGGACTGAACTTTGGGCCAACCTGCTGCGGCTGCAAGCCCGCGAACTCAGGTCTTCGTCGCTGCAGCGGCCTGATGCTGGCAGGGCTGGCAGGGCTGGCCCGGGCTCAAAGCTCGTAATTTTCGTGCTCGCCTTTGAGCGCCTGCTCGATCAGCTTGCGCGTGAGCATCGGCGAGAGCAGCTCGACAAGCGTGTAGACATAGCTGCGCAGATACGCGCCTTGCTTGAGCGCGACCCGCGTCAGGTTCGTGCCGAACAAGTG
>NZ_DATJJF010000034.1:0-25099 GCF_035492435.1 Trinickia sp. | reverse complement strand
AGCGTTGAAGACTCTCGTTAGCGCCGCCGTGATCCTGAACAAGTCCAAAGCCAAAAGCTAATTCGCGACACCGGTATTGGCTCTCGAAGCGCACCTCGGTGGGCAAATGACTAATGCGCGCGCGAAAGCAGCCACTAGCCGGTATTGAACGTCCGCAACTGGCCAATCTCCGCCTGACGCGGTCGACTGCGAAAAAAAAGGCCGACCAGCGGTCGGCCCAAAGTGTTCCGGCATTGCGAGGGGCTCAGCCAGAACATGAGAGACTTTTCAATAAATCACCGTTATCCCGTTTTTCAAACGCCAGAGCGCGTCCCGCGCTTCATCGTCGGCTACAGTGAAGCGCCTGGACACAAGGCCAGATCACGCTGGGAATCGGGCTGTGGCCCAGCAGCATCACACGGGCGAACACACGACGGCCGCGATTATTCCGTCACGACAACAGTTAGCTCGATGTGGGGGAGACTGGATGCCACCCATCTCGAATGCGCGATTCTCCTGCCCCGCGGCTGCTCCAGGGGCGAACAACGCTAATTCCGAAACGCAAGTTCTATTGCAGCGGGGGGCGCGAACGGATGGGGGAAAGGCTACGAGGGCTGGGGGGCGAAGATTTTGTGCACCGCTTGTGGGTAGAGTTCCCGAAGACCGGGTTGCCGCCCACCCTCCTTACAGCAAGCGGCCGGTGATCGAGTTTCCGGATAAGTGCGAGTTGTCTGGGCCGCACGCAGAGCGTTGGGGCTTCGCGCTGAGCGTGAAAGAGATGAAGGCGTGGGCGAAGGTGTAGCGGACCTTGTGCTCGCAGCCCAGCAGTTCTACCTCGCACAGGCAACAGCTCAGGGCTTGAGTCCGAACACACCGGCATTCGTCGAGCAGACGAACCGGATGCAACGGTTAATTGACTTCATTCGCGCTGTTGGCGGAGAGGTCCGCGGGATAGATCACGGCACGCTAAATCACCGCCTGGTGGTGCTAGATGCTGCAGGGCGACCGGTTGCAAATTACGTAGGCTTGCGCGCTCCGAGAGCGTGAGGGAAAAGCGTCGATTCACGAGGCATGCAAATATCGCGAATTCCTCGATGAAATAGCTCGAGGAGTTGTTCAATCGATATTCACGCTTCCCTTTGCTGAGCATATCCCAGTTGTTCCGGTGATAGCGGAGCCCGAAGCACTCGACCGATTCGCGGAATGCCGGAGAATGGTGGAAATAATCGGTGATTGCTCGATGGTGTGCAGAATATTCCAGCGTCCGCTGGATTTCATGGCAGGTGATGAATTCGAACCGCGTAATCGACTGATAACCGGCAATGATGTCGCGGTTCTCCTCCATGAAATCGCGGCCGAGTCGGATGGCTCTGTCATGCGCTTCCTGAGCTGACATGCGTGAGCACGATTCGAGCGTCAGCCGGTGGATGCTGTCGCCAATCAGGATCCTGCATTTCGCGAATCCCATTCGAGCGACCGACACGGACAAGCTTGGCGGGTGAGTACGCCTATGCGGATGACTTCAAGCCGCAGCTCGCGCCCCTTCCTGAGAAGGCACTGAGTAAAACAGAGCTATCGCAAGCGCTGTGGAGCTTCGGTACAGCGTTGCGAACCCAGATAGACGGCTCGTTGGTGCTCGTCAACAAGGCGCTCGTAGTGGACGTTGGTGAAGATTTCGCCAAGCTTGCCGTGCCAGCTTATCGCCGTCTCGAGCCGCTTTCGGTCCGTCAGATTCCTGCAGCACCAATTTGCGGGGATATGCGGCGCATCAGCGGCCTGCCAGAGCCTCGATACGTTGAAGTACTCAAACCACTCGGGATCATATCAAGGCCGACGGTGGTGTCTTGCCGTGGCTCGGGATGAAGCAGTGTCGCTAAAGATTTTTGGTGGAAGAGGGGAAGAGCGAACTGCCAGTGGCAACCGTGCTTGAGTGCGTGCTCGGACCGCAGCCGCAACCTGGTCCATGGTGATGCTGCGACGCTCGCACGGCACGCGCGTCGATTTGTCGTTCAGAACGTGAAGTCGATGGTATGAACGATAAGGCGGGCGCGCTCAGCATGCGCTGCGCGGCAGCCCCGCAGTTTGGGCAAGCACATGCTGTATTGTATTCGGCGATGCGGCGCATGACGGTGAACGGTCCGCACGTTCCACATCGAAAGTCATAAATCGGCATATTACTTTTCCTTCGCAGTCCTTAATAAAAGCCACGAGCCCCAGTTCCAGCCCGGTCGGCCCGCCTCGAGGTTCGGCCTCGGCTCACCGCTGAGCCTCCGAACGCTGATTGCGCATCGGTGCCGCGGGGTGTGACTAACATCCGCGCCGCCTCGATGTCCGTCAACGCGTGCCTTTAGTAGCGCCGAGGTAGTGGAACTCCCTGCAGAGAGCTCTCCACCACCTTACTCATGATGCGCTTTGCCTCATGTCGTTTTATTAACGCTTCGGCAGATATTTCTTTGCGACTTTGCAGATGTAGGTGAATTTGGGATTCACCATTTGCGTGCAGCGCGCCTCGGCGATCTGACCCAACAACATGTATGCTTCGGCAGCAGGAATGCCGTAGCCCTCTTCAAGCCAGTAAACCATTTCTTCGAATGCAATTCGCAGTGCATCGTCAAGCGGGCGCGCACAGCCAACGGTACAGATGTGGGTGGGTGTCTCGATGCGCGGCCAAGTCATTTGGGCCGGCGCGCGGACGAGATCGACCTTAAGCTTGAGGTGGCCACGGATTTCGATCGCCCCCATGCCGTTGCACTCGGCGTCGCCCTGCAAGGCGTGAACATCGCCGAAGTATAGGTATGCTCCCTCGTGGAATACAGGAAACATGATGCGATTGCCGTTCGTGACTTCCTGGATATCCAGGTTGCCGCCGTGAGTGCCGTTATCAACGGTCAGCGTGCCGCCTGCTACCGGAGCTACGCCGATTACGCCAATCATCGGCTTTGCTTCCAGCTTAAGTGTGTCGCTCCAGTGGACGATGCCGTTTTCCACTACGACGTTGCGGTTCTGGATACCAAATTCCTTGTTGCGGACCCAGTCCGGAAAAATGCCGATGCCCGGCCACAGCGCCGTGTAACCAAGGCCGTGCACGCCGACCTCGAGGACATCGATCACCACCATATCGCCCGGCTTGGCACCACGCAAACGGACAGGCCCGGTCGCCGGATTGACGAACGGCAACTTGATTTTCGACTCATCGAGTTTTTCATCGATATCCGTAATCAGGTGGCCGCCAATGTTCAGTTCCGTTTCGACCTCGAAGGTCTCGCCCGGTACCACTTCAGCGATAAAGCTGTCGCTCGCCGCTAATGCGTACTTGAGATCGCTCTTCCGGATGACTTGGTGATGTGTCGTCAAAGTGCTCATGGGTTGCTAAGTGCTCCTTACGGTGTGACGAGAAAGCAAAGCATGCGAGTGCCTTGACCTGACGGGGTCTCGCGTCCGCCTGGTTATCAATTGAACTTATGCCACGGCATCAAGAAACGCTCGAGTCTGCCGACGATGAACGACAGGAAGAGCGCGAGTGCGATCGTGACGAACACGTTGGCAAAAACCTCGGGGATGATGTAAAGGCTGCCCGCCTTGAAAATCGCGTGGCCAAGCCCATCCGAGGAAGACATGAATTCACCGATAATGGCGCCGATCAGCGCAAAGCCGACGGTGAGCTTCAGGCCCGCGAAGATATCGCGCAGCGATGCAGGGATGACCAGCTTGCAAAAGATTTGCCGCTTAGCGGCCCCTAGCGTGCGCATCAAATTGATCTGATCGTCATCGACGCCGGTTGCCCCCTTGTAGGCGATCACGAGGGCTACCACCACGACTGATAACGTCGACATCGCAAGTTTCGAAGCGAGCCCCGTACCGAACCAAATGATGATGATCGGCGCGAGAGCGACAATGGGAACAGAGCCCAATGCCACGATGAAGGGCTGCATGACCTTCGAGACGAAGCGCGAGTACCAGAGCGACAAGCCGAGGACGGTACCGACGACGTTACCGATAAGAAAGCCAAGCAGCGTTTCTATGCCGGTTACGCTGGCATCGTGCATCAGGCTTCCGTTCTCCTGCATTTTGACGAGCATGCTCCAAATCTGGCTCGGCGAACCAAACAGGAAAGCAAGCGCCTGGCTGGATGTCGCAAACTGCCATAGCCCGAGTAGCGCAGCGAGCAGGCCAAGTTGGCAGGCTGTTACCAGAAGCACTGAACGCCAGCGGCGCAACACGCGCCAGCGGTTGCGTGGCTTCGATGCACGCTGCGGCGCCTGCTGCGAATAGGTATCTTCAAGCACGATTATTTCCTTTCCTTTTCAGCGCATTCCCATGCGTGCATCGAGCTGCGACCAAATTTGGCGAACGAGTGCGGTAAAGCCGGGCGCGTCGCGCGCCGCCATCATGTCGTTGCGGTCGCAGTCCAACTGAATTTCATGGATCTCCTTGATCCGCGAGGGACGATTCGTGAGGACGATCACCCGGTCCGACAACGAAACGGCTTCCTCGACATCGTGCGTGATGAGCAGCACCGAGCGACCTTCACTCCTTACCAATTTGGCCATGTCGCTCTGCAATACGACTTTCGTCTGGAAGTCGAGCGCAGCAAACGGCTCGTCAAGCAGGATGACCTCGGGGTCCGTGATAAGCGTACGAGCGAGCGCTACACGCTGACGCATGCCACCTGAGAGAGCGGACGGGTAATAGTCGAAATACGGCCCCAGTCCCACCTTGCGTAGCATCGAATGCGCAGCCTTCTCGCGCTCCGCACGCGGCATTCCGGACAGTTCGAGGCCTAGCGTCACATTCGCAAGTGCGGTGCGCCATTGCATCAACATGTCTTTCTGCAACATGTAGCCGATGCCCTTAGGTACATCGCGCAGGGGCTGGCCATGCCACAACACTGCACCGCGTGTCGGCTGTGTAAGCCCGCTTAGTAAGTTCAGCAGTGTCGTCTTGCCGCAACCGGAGGGGCCGACCAGGCTGACTATTTCGCCCGCGCCCAGACTGAACGAAATGTCACCGACGACCTCATTCGATTCGCCATCATCGGCACTGTACGATTTGCCGACGCCCCGCGCGATGAGCGGGGCGTCCACGGCAGGAACCGCCTTTGGCGCCTGTACCAAAACTTCTCGGACTGCCGCCACGCTCATTTGGCCTCCGCGACCGTCACCCCACCAGCCGCCGTGACTGTCTTGACTGCCTTCGCGGCAAAACTGTTATCGATGACGTCCTTGTAGGTGAGCGAGGCCTGGACGTTGCCGAGGTACTTCTGCATCGCCATCAATTTTTCCCATTGCGCTTGTTCGACTGAGAGCGTCTGGGCCGGGATCTTGTATTGCAACTCCATGTCGATCGCTTTGTTGACTACTTCTGCGGGCAGATCGGGGAACTCAGCACGCGCCACTTCCTTCGCGTAGTCGGGCTTCGCGTACGTCAGCTGCGCGGCTTCCTCAAGCGCGTTGGCGAGCGCCTGTACGATGTCGGGATGTGCCTTGGCATATTCGGGCAGCACCATGATTCCCGTGTTGCAGAACGGTCCGACATAGCTCGAAAAGTCGAACACGACTCTTGCGCCCTGAGACATCGCGGACGCAACCATCGGTTGCTGAGCCACAGCGACGTCGGCGCGCCCTGCAAGCATGGCGCCGATTTCCGTGCCAGGGTTGACTTCGAGGATCTTCGTGTCCACGCCGGGCTTCAAGCCATGGTCCTGCAGCATCTTTTTTGTGACGCTATAGCTGGTGTTCGGATCCGGCGACGTAACCAGCGTCAAACCTTTGAAGTTTTTGGGATCTTTGATCGCAGTTGCAACCGTCTTCGATACGCCGAAATAATGGGCGCGCTGCACGAGCGTCCCCACGACCATGCCAGGTCCGCCTCGCTCGCGCGACATTTCGACCATCGTCGGATCTCCGACGCCGAATTGAGCAGTCTTGCCCAGTACGGCGGCAAATGCCTGCGTGTCGCCTCCGGCTGCCGTAACATGCACCGCAATTCCGTACCTTTCAAAAATCTTCGCGTGCTGCGCCACATATAGCTCGATGTAGCCGAGGTTGTGAACCGCCTCGGAAAGCTCCACCGGTTGCGGCGTTGCGGCGTCCGCAAATTGAGCGCATCCGATAGCGGCAGCGCCAGTCAAAGTGGTGGCTACGAGTCGCGCAACCTTACGCAGCGATATTTTCGAAGATTTCATTTGAAAGGAACTCCGGTCATGTGCCATATAAAAAAGTCGACCCGAAAATCAATGATTTCCGTGCATACCCATAGCAGCCGCAGCTTGGCGTCAAGGCTGATGTGCGCATAAAACACCCAAATTAAAAATAAAAAAAATACATAACTCAAATTAATTAAATCGCTAGGGGGTATCGATTCATCCGATGCCCCCATGTCGTCAGCAATTTGTCATACACGACTAAATGCTATGACCGCTACGTAGCGCGATTTGCCGGCTGGCATCGTTTGGGTGCGCTCATGCCCTAAATTGGGGATTGATATTTATTAGCGATACGGGATTCTGTTTTTACATTTTTAAAACAATCTTTTTGAGCAATTGCTTTCTTTCATTTTTTGAGTATCCTTAAATATAGGCATGCTGTTTGCTTTATCAATGCCGGCGGCATTGTTTTCAATCGCGATAAAGTACCGATAACATATGGATATCGAGACGTTGATCCGTGCTAGAGAAAGTGAACTTGCTGCCAAATCTGGTAAGCACCAACAAGCAAGGACCGCCCTGCTTGCCGATGATGTGCCTCGAGCCGGTGCGCATTCCCGGGTGGACATTTCGATTCGGCAGATTCGTTATTTCATCGCCGCGTCGGAGGCTGGGTCCATTTCCCGCGCTGCTATCGCTACGCATGTAACTCAATCGGCCGTCACGGATGCCATCAAGAGTCTGGAGAGACAGCTTGGCATCAACTTGCTCGAGCGTTCGCCAAGCGGAGTCAGCCTGACTCAGGGAGGCCGCCGCTTTCTAAAGAAGGCGCGCGAGATCGTGACGACACTGGACGACATCCCGCATTCGATCAGTCAACCGGACACCCAGGTATCGGGCCGGTTGCGGCTGGGCGTGTCGTCAATGGCAGCGGGTTGCTGCCTCGGGGCCGTGCTGCCCGCGTTCACGCGCGCATACGGCGATGTAAAGGTGTCCGTGATCGAAGGCCACCGCCCGGAACTCGAAAGCAAGTTGCTGAGCGGCGGTCTTGACGCGGCCCTGCTGGTCGTTTCCAACCTCGAAAACACCGATGCAATTGCGCACCGTGTGCTCTCGAGGTCCAAGAACCGATTATGGTTGCATGCGGGGCACCCGCTGCTCGACGCGCAGGCGATACATTTGCGCGACATCATCGATGGACCGCTCGTTGCATGGAGAAACGAGGAGCTGAGCCGACAGGTCTCGCGTGCGTGGATGGACGCTAATCTGGTGCCTCAAATCATTTTTGAGACCTCGTCTGTGGAGGCTGTGCGTAGCCTCGTCGCTTCGCGTGCGGCAATGGCGATCATCTGCGACACCATGTACCGCCCATGGTCACTCGAGGGAGGGCGGATCGAAGCGCGAGAGCTCGCGGACCGCTGCATGACCACAGACCTCGGCGTGGCGTGGCGGCGCAGCGCCGATTTGCCAGCGGCTGTTCGCTGCTTCGTTGAGGTCTGCGATAACGCACAGGCAGGCGGTATGAAATGACAGTCCTCGTGGGGAACGGGCCGGAAGTAGATGGCCCAATTAAAACATGTGGGCCGCGAACCAAAAACCGCGTGCATCGAAACGCGTGGCAGCACCGCGTATGTGCGACAAACGGCTGCGAGCGTCTCGCCGGCAGTGCGCGAAGCCGCGTCCGCCGCTCGCGCAAAGTTGATCGAACTCGCTCGCGCCGATAACGGGTCACCGCTTTATGGGTTCGCCGCCGAGGACTTGACCGTCGCGGACGGCTGGGTGGTTAGCCGCAAAGAGGCGACTCGGCGCGATCCTGCGGCTTACCGGTCAACGGGGATGTCGGCGAGATCGATGTCACAGTGCTCGACACACCGGGCGACGCCATGCAGGGCACGGCGGTCGACATCCCATAAGTGACAAAAAAGACATCTTCGTGTCACGCTCCAATCAGGCGGCAGAGCGGACAATGGCACATTGTCAATGTGCCGTGGGTAGCGACGAGAACGTGAAACGAGGTCTGGGTGTTTTGGTATTCGCTATGTTCTTGAACGGCTGTGCAACGCGGCCGCAATCGATCCATTCAAGCGCGCATGAGAAATCGTCAACGCGAAAGCTCGTCGATTACGCGGGCAACCCATGCGTCGATCAGAACATGAAAATCAAGGCGCCCGTTTGTCTCTTCCCTCGATGGGAGTAGACGCATGACTTGCTCTCGTTGCGCTGTAATGCAGAGCGATTTCTGTAACCTTCGATCAGCCTCTATCCAACTTCACCGGCGATCACACTGACGTTGTGATTCGCTCGTGGCCCATGGCATATCGAGTTCGTTCCGCCACGGTCCCTCCCGATGTCCTTGCCCCATTCACTCCACTGGTTGGATGGGCGTTCGCGTTGACCTGATCGCACTGGATGCAATGCGAACATTGGATCGATTCCACCAACCTCCGCCGATGGCCTGAAACAGCGCAACGGTGTCAGCAAGCCGCGCGGCTCTCGCCTGAATTGCGGCGACGCGTGTGGTTTCGTAGGCCTGCTGCGCTATGAGTACGGACAAATACGTCGCCTCTCCGGCGTGCAGGCGTTGCGTGACCACCTCGAGACTTTTTGAGGCGGCCTCTTGCGCTTCAACGGCCGCTTGCAGCGTTCTCGCGTCCGCCTGGATGCTCTCCATTACGTCGGCGACGTTCTGAAACGCATTGATCACGGTAGAGCGATATTGCGCCGCCGCCTGATCGAACGCGGCTTGGGCCGCGCGTTGGTGGTGCAGCAGCGTGCCGCCCTGAAAGATCGGTTGCGCCACATTTCCCACTAACGAGAAGAATTGGTTGTAGGGCGTGAAGGCGTTGGCGAGCGCATTCGGAGACGTGCCCAATGCCGCGCTCAACGAAATTTGTGGCAATCGGCTCGCGATCGCTACCCCCACTTGGGCACTCGCGGCATGCAATGCGGCCGCCGCGGCAAGAATGTCGGGCCTCTGCTCGACAAGTTGTGAAGGGAGGCTGACGGGGAGATCGTCCGGCAGATGCAAGCGCGCGAGATCGAAGTCTTCGGCCGTGCTTTCATTGGGAAACCCTCCCACGAGCGCAGTCAGCGCATTGCGTTGCAATGCCACTTGCTTTTGCAAGGGCGGCAACGCCGCTCTCGCCTGTGCGAGCACGGCTTGTTGCTGCAGCACGTCCGCTTGTGCGATTTCCCCAAGCGCCGCCTCGCGCTCGAGCACGTGCAAGAGCTCGACGTTTGCCTCGATCGCTTTTTGCTGTGCGTCGATCTGGCCGCGCAGTGAAGCAACGTTGATGGCGGCCGCCACGACGTTGCTGCTGAGCGTCAGATAAGCAGCTTCGAGCTCGAAGCGTTGGTTGTCAGCTTGCGCTGCAGCCGATTCGATCATGCGGCGATTGAGGCCGAACGCGTCGAGCGAATAAGAGACGGTCAGCTCGCCCGTGTAAAGCGAATAGATTCGCTGATTGTTCGCGGCGACCGGCGAGAGGCTCGCCGTAGAAGTTTCATTTCGACTCGCCGACGCATCGATGCCGATACTGGGGAACAGCGAGCCCCGCGCTGCAAGCATGTTCTCGCGGGCGACTGCGAGGGAAGCCTGTGCCGCCGCGATCGTGGGGCTTGCCTTGAGCGCGCGGGCAATCAGGTCGTCGAGTTGTGCAGACTGAAAAAGCGTCCACCATTGACTAGGTATATCGTCGCCGATGTTGAAATGCTGCGCGTTGCCCGCGTCGCCAGTGGCCGCGACAGTTTCCGGCGGCAGCGACGATTGCGTGTAGCCCGCGCCGGCCGGTGCCGCGGGTTGCTTGAAATCGGGGCCAACGGCACAGGCCGCAAGCAAGAGCGGCAGGCAAAGGGCGATAGGTCGTTTGAGCGTCAGCACAGTTTCACCACGCTTTGTCATTGTGCGAATTCCGTTTCGGTCTCACGCTCCTCGCTGTCGCGCGAGACGTGTTTGCGACGATCGAACCACGGATAGACGGACGGCAACACGAGCAAGGTCAAAAAGGTTGCCGAAATGAGCCCGCCAATGACGACGGTTGCAAGTGGACGCTGCACTTCGGCGCCGGAGCTCGACGAGAACGCCATCGGCAAAAAGCCGAGGCTCGCGACGGTTGCGGTCATGAGCACCGGTCGCAGCCGTGCGCAGGCGGCCTGATTCGCAGCCTCCCTAGCGCTGAGGCCACTGGCGGCGCGCTTCTCGACGATGTAGCTCACGAGCACTACGCCGTTGAGCACGGCAATGCCGAAAAGCGCGATAAAGCCGACTGCCGCGGAAATGCTGAACGGCAGCCCGCGTAGCCAGAGCGCAAAGATGCCGCCGATCGCCGCGAACGGCACGTTAAAGAAAATCAACGCCGCGAGGCTCGGGCTGCCGAACATCAGATAGAGCAGCACGAAGATGACAGCGAGCGCGATCGGGACGACGATATAAAGGCGCGACATCGCTTCCTGCAGGTCTTTGAAACTTCCGCCCCACGAGACGGTGTAGCCTGGGGGGAGCTTGACCTGCGTATCGACCGCATGCTGCGCGGCGAGAACAAACCCGGCGAGGTCGCGGCCGCGCACATTGGCCTGGACGAGGACGACGCGGCGCCCTTCCTCCCGTTCGACCGTAGAAGGCCCTGGTTCCATGCGAATGTCTGCTACCTGCGAAAGCGGCACTGCGCGGCCCGCTCCGTCGCTCACACGCAATGCGCCGATTCTGGCCACGTCGTCGCGGTCGTGTGACTGCATGCGCACGCGAATGTCGAATTGGCCTTCTGCGTCGACGATCGTCCCGACGGTACGTCCCCCCAACGACTGAACGAGATCCAGCACCTGGCTCGCATTGAGACCGTATCGCGCCACGGCGTCGCGGTTGACGATGATCCGCAAGTAAGGCTGCCCGATCGTCTGTTGGGCTTGAACGTCGGCGGCGCCGGGCACCCGCGCGATGACAGCGGCAATGCGCTCAGCGGTATCGTGCAACGTTTGCAGATCATTGCCGTGAATCACGACAGCGACGTCGGCCTGAACGCCCGCCAGCAGGTCATCCATACGCATCTCGATTGGTTGCGCCCAGTCGAGCGTCAAGCCGGGCACGGACCTCTCAAGTGCGGCCGAATACTTCTCGACGAGGCCGTCCTGCGTGTCGGAGGTTTTCCACTGCGCCTTCGGCTTCAACATGATGAACGTGTCGCTCTGCTCGACGCCCATCGGATCGGTGGGAATCTCGGAGCTGCCGCCGAGTGTCACTGTCGATTGCACTTCAGGAAAGCGCATCAGTGTACGTTCGACCATCGTTTGGGCCTCGACGGCCGATTGCACGGAAATGCCTGGTAGCTTCGTTGTGGTGACGGTCAATGCGCCTTCCTCGAGGCGCGGCAGGAACTCGGCCCCGAGCCGCGTTGCAGCGAGCGATGCCGCGGCGAGCAGCGCGATTGCAATCCCGATGACCACCGCCGGGCGTCGTGAGGCGTGTGTGAGCGCCGGCTCGTAGCGGCGCCTGACCCATTGCACGATTTGGCTTTCATGCTCTGCTACCTTGCCACGCAGCACAAAACTCGCAAGCACGGGCATCAATGTCAGTGTCAGCACGAGCGAAGCGACGAGCGCGAAAATGACCGTCATCGCCATCGGCCTGAACATCTTGCCCTCGATGCCTTGCAGACTGAGGATCGGAAGGTAGACGGCGGTGATGATGAGGACGGCGAACGTCACGGGGCGCGCTGTCTCTATTGCGGCTTCGCGTACCAGCGGCACGATCGGCTGTGCCGGCGCATGTGCGCGCCGTCGTACGACGTTTTCGATCATCACCACGGCGCCGTCGACGAGCAGGCCGAAGTCAATAGCGCCGAGGCTCATGAGGTTGCCCGACATGCCGGCTGCGTACATGACAATGACGGCTACGAGCATCGAGAGCGGAATCGCCAGCGCGACGAGGAAGCCAGCGCGCACGTTGCCGAGCAGCAGGAGCAGCACCGCAATGACGAGTACGGCGCCTTCCACCATGTTGTGAGCAACGGTGTCGAGTACGCGGTTCATCAAGTCGGCGCGATTGTAGTAAGGCTCGATTTCGACGCCAGGCGGCAGCGTTTTGTCGATGGCTCGGATGGCATCCTGCAGACGGTGCGCTACGACGCGTGTGTTTTGCCCGAGACCCATCAGCACCACGCCGACCACGGCTTCACCTTTGGCGTCGCGCGTCACTGCGCCAAGGCGCGGCATCGGCGCCTCGGTGACTCGCGCCACGTCTCGTACATAAAGCGGCACGCCGCCAGGCGCGGTGCGCAAAACGATGTTGCCGATGTCGGTCGTGTTGCGCAGCAGTCCCTCGCCACGGACGATTGATTCTGCGCCGTTGTGCTCGATCGTCGCGCCGCCTGTGGCGCCGTTGTTGATCTGCACGGCATTGTAGATATCGTTGACGGAGAGCCCGTAGCGTGTCAGCGCATCGTCATTGACTTGCACTTCATAGGTCTTGAGAAGACCGCCATTCACATTGACGTCGACCACTCCCTGCACTTGACGTAGCTTGGGTGCTATCTCCCAATCGAGCAGTGTGCGCAGCGCCATTGGCGACTGTCCACGACCGCGCACCTGAAACTGATAGATCTCGCTCAATCCGTCCGACAAGGGGCCAAGCCGTGGCGCACTCGTGCCAGGTGGAAGCTGGAGCGTTTGCAAGCGCTCCGAGACGACATTTCGATCGAGAAAGATGTTCGTTCTATCCGCGAAGCGAACGTAGACAACCGAGAGGCCATAGCGCGAAATCGAGCGCAGGCTCTGCATGCCGGGCAGCCCTTGCAGTGCGAGTTCGACGGGCGCCGTAATCGAGCGCTCGACGTCGAGCGGGGCGAGGCCCGGCGCCTGAGTCGTGATGAGCACCTGGACCGGCGAAATATCAGGCTCGGCATCGAAGGGCAGCCGCTGCATGCTGAAGACGCCGGCGATAACGACTGCGAGAACAGCGATCAATACGACGGCGCGATTGCGCAGTGACGCCTCCACAAGCTTGATGATCATGGCACGCGTTCGCTGGTTAGCCTTCGTCGGGAATCATGCCCTTCATCAGGGCCGCTTTGAGCCAGTAGCTGCCTTGGGCGACGACACGGGTGCCTCCGGCCAGGCCGCTCACGATCTGCGTCATGCCGCCGGCGGCATACCCGCCGGTATGGACGACCCGCCACGTGAAGTGTCCGTTGCCTGCGGGGATGAAGACGGCAGTTTGACCGTTTACGTCTTGCAAGGCCGCATCGGGAACGAGCACAGCGTCGTGACCCAGCGGGACGTCGATCGTCACAGTTGCAAACATGTTCGCGCGCAGCGCGCCGTCGGGGTTTGGCAATTCGCAGCGCACCCCGACGGTGCCCGTACTGGCATCGGCCTGGGCGGCGACGTCGATGACGCGGCCGATAAATTGCCGGTCGGGGTAGGCGTCGATGTGGGCAGTGACGTTTTGGCCGGGTTTCACCGCCGCAGCGTCGCGTTCGGAGACGTTCGCCTCGATCCACATCGTCGACAAGTCGGCGAGCGTGAGAATCGGCGCGGCCGAATCGACGATGTCGCCAGCAGCGGCGCCCACATTGCCGATCACGCCGTCGAACGGTGCGATGAGCGCGCCGAGTGAATCGCCCGGTCCCAATCGAGCGAGGGCGCCGGTGTGCTGGCCGCTTTTTGCGCCAGTGTCGAGCGGCATCAAGCGTTGCTGCATGCCGAGCCATTTGCGCAACTCGGCCTGCCGCGACGCGAGCATTGCCTGCGCATCGGCCGAGGCTGTGCGACGTCGTTCAAGCTCGCTTTGTGCAATACCGCCCGTGGGGACGAGTTCGGTGCCACGCGCGAGTGCTGCATTCGCCGCATCGAGCGCTGCCTTGGCATCGGCTACGGCAGCAGAAGCATTCGTGACTTGGCTCCGTACGTCGCCCAGATCGAACTGGTCGAGCATGGCGAGCCGTTGGCCCGCGTGGACGTGGTCGCCCGCAGCCACGTCGACAGCGATGATTCGGCCTCGCGACGGCGAGCTCAGCTTGGCAAAATGCCTCGCATCGAACGCGACGACGCCCGTTGCGGCGATGATCTGGACGCCCGGCCGCAACTCCGCGTTCGCGTAGCGAAGGCCTACATTAGCGAGCGCTTCGGCGGACAGATTTACGGAGTCGGGAAGCCGCGGAGCCGAATCGGCTGCTGGGGACGTCGTGGTTGCTTCGGCTGCAGGGGGCGCAGCCCGCGTATGGGTGGCCACGACGGCCGCGCCCACAATGAGGGCGCCGACGCCCAACATCGCTATCTGCAGGCGCTTACGGTAATCACTATTCACGCAAAGCTCTCGCTAATCGAATGAACGTCGAGGACTACGGAAGCCGCGATGCATTGCCTCCCTCGGTGTCGAGGCAAGCATTGTCGTTATCAGCGAGTGATGCGAGGATGGCGGCAGGATGTCATTTTTGACATCTGGGACGGCAAGCGTACGCACCATGGCAGCGCGCGCAAAATCGTGAAAGAGCGGGAAAGCCGCGTGCGCGTTCAGGCCGCCGTGTCGGCTGTCACGGTTACATCAGGAGCAGGGAAGGACAGCGTAAACGTCGTGAGACCGAAGTCGCTTGCGACGTCAATCCGCCCTCGGTGGAGCTCCATAATCGATTTGACGATCGCGAGGCCAAGTCCCATGTTCTTTGCCGATCCCTGCCGAGCAGCGTTGATTCGATAGAACCGATCGAAAATCTTGCCTATGTGCTCAGGGGGGATCGTTGGGCCGCTGTTCGTCACCGCCACAACTATGTCCTTGCCGCACGCGTACGCACGCAATGAAACTGTGGATGACGCGCTAGCGTGTTCAAGTGCGTTTGAGACAAGGTTGCTGAGCGCACGCCGGAACATCATGGGATCCGCGCGAACAGGCGCAACCGCCTCGATGACGAAGCGAATGTTCTGGTTTTCCGCAACCGGCTCGAAGTATGAGGTGAGCTTGGCGAACTCAACCTCGCAATCGAGATCCGCTAGCTTGAGCGGTTCTTGCGCATGATCGACACGTGCGAGAAAGAGCATGGTCTCGATCATGCGCTGCAGCCTTTCGCACTCCTCGATGTTCGAGTCGATCAATGCCTCGTACTCCTCAGTGGATCGCTGCCTCGAGAGCGTGACTTGTGAAGCACTGATCATGTTGGCAAGCGGTGTGCGCATGTCGTGCGCAAGGTCCGACGAAAACTGGGAAAGCCGGGCAAAGGCGCGTTCGAGCCGGTCGAGCATACGATTGACGGGCACGGCGATATCGTGAAGTTCGACGGGTGCTGTGTCTATCTCAAGCCGCTCGCCCAGCTTGTGCGCCTCGATCCGTGAAATGCGCTGACCCATCATCTTCACAGGGGACAACCCGCGTTTCGCGATCGCGTAGCCGAGCAGGCCCATCAGTGCAGAGCCGCCCATGATCACGAGCCAGACGTCGCCCTGATATTGATGCAGCACTGCATCTCGCACATTTGCGGCATGTGCGAGTTCAACACGAATGACCTCACCGGTTGGTAAGCTTTCGTCAGCGAATACGCAGCGAGCAGAACCGATCGTTGGAGGAGCGCACGAATAAGGCTGCCTTGGCGCCGACTTGCCCGGCCCAATGTACGTCAGCGCTTGCCCCGGTTTGTCCGACTTGACGAGCGCATTGCCGCGACCATCGAGGATTGCGAACGTGATCGCGGGATGAGAAAGCATCTGCTCCCTGAAAACGTCTCCTTCGCGCGCGACGTCTTGCACACTGCCGAATTGGCGCGCCTCCATCAGGAACTCGTCGAGTTTGACCGAGATTTCGTGATCGTCGCGTTGGCGCAACTGGTTTGCGAGCGAGTGGTAGAGCAGGGCGCCTGCTAGAGACAGCGTCAATACGGCGACGATCGTGAAAGCTGCAATCAGGCGCCTCAACAAGGAGTACGCACCTCTCGTCGTCGCTGTAGTGCTGACGCTGACGCTCACGCTCGCTCCTCCATGACGTAGCCCATCCCGCGGACCGTATGGAGCAGCTTCTTTTCGAATGGATTGTCGATCTTCGCGCGCAGGCGCTTGATGGCGACGTCCACAACGTTCGTGTCGCTGTCGAAATTCATGTCCCAGACCTGCGAAGTCACGAATGCGCGGGTGAGGACTTCGCCCTGGCGCTCGGCCAAAAGTTTCAAGAGCGCGAATTCCTGCGCGGTGAGTTCGATGCGTGCAGCGCCGCGGCGCACTCGGCGTCGTAGGAGGTCAATTTCCATATCGCCCACTGCAAGCACGGTATCGACTGATTGCAGGGGCCTGCGCAACAACGCGCGAATCCGGGCGAGAAACTCCGCGTAGGCGAACGGTTTGGCGAGATAGTCGTCTGCGCCCGACTCGAGGCCGACGACTTTGTCCTCAACCGTGTCGCGTGCCGTCAGCAGCAGGACCGGCGTACGCTTTTGCGCGCGCAGGCGCCTTAACACCGCCAGCCCGTCGAGCTCGGGCAGCATGACGTCGAGCACGATGAGATCGTAGTCTTCCTGTAGCGCGAGAAAGAGGCCCTCCTTGCCGTCAAACGCCGTATCGACACGGAAGCTGGCCTCCATCAAGCCCTTGCGGAGGTACGAGGCCATTTTCAATTCGTCTTCAACGATGAGGATACGCATGATGAATACATGGCAAGGTCGCGCGATGGATACGGATGATACTCGCGCGTCCCCATTTTCGCAGCGTAGCGGATGTTAGCCGTGCTGGCGCTGCGAGCTCTTTCGAGGCAAATCGGATCACAGTGTTTTGTGGCACACCGTACCGCATCAATTCAGAAGCGACGTCAAACCGATGCCGCAATGCGCGCATGCAGCCACTCCCGCAGCGCGGCGATTTCTTCCGCGCACACCGAGTGCGGCATCGGATACGCACGCCAATCGACCTTGCAACCGTGTGCAATCGCAAAGTCGCGCGCAGCCTCTCCCAGCTCGAACGGCAAAACATCATCGTAGATGCCGTGCGCAGCGAAGATGGGCGTCGCGCGATTCGCCTCGCTCAACCGGTTCTCGATATACGCTGGCGACGGGACATAACCGGAGAGTACGACGAGTCCGGCGAGCGCCTCAGGATGCGTCATTCCAACCGAATACGTCATGGCTCCGCCTTGCGAAAAGCCCGCGAGGAAGATGTTGGAGGTGGGAATGCCTCGCTGGTTCTGCGCTTCGATGAGTTGCCGCACGCTCGCGCATGACGAATCCATGCCTGCTTCGTCAACTTGACGCCCCGTGCTGTCAAACGCGCGGATGTCAAACCACGCACGCATCACGTACCCCCCGTTTGCGGTGACGGGCATCTCCTGCGCATTGGGAAACACAAAACGCACCGCTGGCGCATCAGCGAAACCCAGCTCGGGAATCAGCGGCACGAAATCGTTCGCGTCGGCGCCAAGGCCGTGCATCACAATGACGGCGAAGCGGGGATCAGGGGCGGTCTCGATTTCGATGGTCGATAACGGCTCAGTCATGTCGTGCAACTCCAAAGCGTTAAGAATCGTTCAAATCATACGCGCAGGCAGCGACGCAGGCGCCTGCCTACGCACGACGTCCGCGCCGAAAGGCTGAAGAGGGCTTCCCTGCAGACCGCAAAGGTCTCTGCGATACTCGGGGCAACCGCGACGCCCTTTGTTCCGTGTATCCCGAGCCGATTACCTCGACTTGTGGGCCGTTGACTAAGTGCGACGCGGCTGCGCGTTCGTCAATGCGCCAAGCTATTCATTTTCTGGAGCATCACAAGTGAAGGTTTACGAATACAAGGGCTTCGTCAATCCCGTCCGCGTGCGTATCGCGCTCGCCGAGAAGGGTCTCACCAGCCGCGTTGAGTTCGTTCAGGTCGATCTGCTTTCCGGCGCGCACCGCACGCCAGAGTTCCTGGCAAAGAATCCGTCGGGCACCGTGCCGGTGCTCGAGCTCGATGACGGCACCACGATCGCCGAATGCACCGCGATTACCGAATACCTTGATCATCTGGATGGGCAACCGACGCTCACTGGCCGTACCGCCAAAGAGCGCGCGATCGTTCACATGATGCAACGCCGTGCCGAAGTCGAACTGCTGGATGCGTTTGGAACCTACTTTCATCACGCCACCCCGGGCTTGGGTGAAAAGATCGAGCTCTATCAGAACCGCGAATGGGGCGAGAGAAATCTCAAGCGCGGCATGGCCGGCATGCACTACCTCGATAAAGTACTGAGCCAGCAGACCTACCTTGCAGGCGATCATTTCACGATGGCCGACATCACCGCGTTTGCCGGCATGAGCCTTGCAGATTTCCTCAAGCTCGAGGTGCCCGAGACGCTGACGCATCTCAAGGCATGGCATGCGCGCGTCGCGGCACGTCCGAGCATTGCGGCGGCCTAAGCCTGCCATTCAGACTTTTGAGGCACCATGGAACTCAACGCAGACTTCACCCGGCGGGTCGCGGTACATGCCGCACAGCTTCCGTGGGTCGCGTCGCCCATTGCCGGCATCGAGCGGCGCATGCTCGACCGAATCGGCGATGAGGTTGCGCGCGCGACGTCGATCGTGCGCTATGCGCCACATAGCCGCTTTACCGCGCATACACACGGTGGGGGCGAAGAGTTCCTGGTGCTTGACGGCGTATTTTCCGACGAACACGGCGATTTTCCAGCCGGTTCCTACGTACGTAATCCGCCGTCTTCGCGCCATACGCCGGGCTCTGAGCCAGGGTGTACCATCTTTGTGAAACTGTGGCAGTTCGACCAGGAAGACCGTGCTGTTGTGCGCATCGGCACGAACGAGCGCACGTTCTCGCACGCATTGACGCGCCCGGGCGTCGAGGTGATGCCATTGCATTCGACCGAGCATGAAACGGTGTGCATCGAGCGCTGGGCGTGTCATCAAGTGATCGAGTGGGCTCCGCAAGGCGGGGCCGAGTTCTTGGTACTCGACGGTGATTTCGAAGAGCGTAGCGAACGGTTCACCGCATGGTCGTGGCTCAGGCTTCCGGCCGGTGCGGTATTTCGTGCAACGGCTGGCTCCCGAGGGGCTCGCGTGTGGGTCAAGACCGGCCACCTCGCGCGTCCCCCGCATATCGCGTTGCACGGGTCATAGACACGAAAAGCGGCTTGTGCCGACATGGCGATGAAAATCGGTGGCGCGATGGGTTAACACGGCCGCTCGGGCCGAAACCGAAAACCGCGTGTCGAATGACCGCCCCGGTCTCGTCCCCTCGTCCCCTCTATAGTATCGACAGTGCAACATTGAGCTCCGTTATGAAACCCATGCCGAAACCGCTTGCGATCGATTTCGTCTCCGACATTTCATGCCCCTGGTGCGCGATCGGTCTTTCTGCACTCCAGCTTGCGCTGTCGCGACTCGGGGAAGCCGTCGACGCTCAAATCAACATCCACCCCTTCGAGTTGAATCCGCAGATGGGACCGCAGGGCGAGGCCATCGTCGACTATCTTGGTAAGAAATACGGTCGCACGCCGGAAGAGATTGCCGACACGCAGGCACTGATTCGCGAGCGTGGCGCGAGCGTCGGCTTTGCCTTCGGACCTCGCACACGCGTCTATAACACTTTCGATGCGCACCGCTTGCTACATTGGGCTCGGATCGAAGGCAAACAGTTGCCGCTGAAGCTTGCGCTGCTACGGGCCTATCACGGTGAAGGCAAAGATCCGAGCGATTACGATGTTCTTTTGGAAGCGGCGCAATCGGTGGGGCTCGACGGCACTAAGGCACGTGACGTACTTCAAAGCGGGGCCTTTGGCGACGAGGTCCGTGACGAGGAGCGTGAATACCAAGCGCTGGGCATTCACTCGGTGCCGGCAATCATCTTCGATCGACACTACCTTGTGACGGGTGGGCAGCCCGTGGAAAGTTTCGAACAGGTTATCCGACAGACGCTGGCGCGCGCATAGTGCACAAGCGCCGGCGACGATGAGTTAGCCACCACGGTGCGGCATTGATCCTCCGGGCGGCTAATTTTATCGAGGTGTATCATCCGGCGACGCTGACTCCAGTAGGATTTCCTCATGCCGTTTACGCATCTGACGCCTGAAGAGCAGGCGGTTCTCGCACCTCTTGAAGCACTGCTCGACGGCCTACGCCGACGCGATCGGGCAGCCATGCTTGCCCAGGTGATGCCTGAAGGCGGCGCCACTATCATTCGCAAAGGCCACGTTCTGCACTATAGCCTGCGGGCGTTGTTCGAGCGAGACTTTCCCCCCGGTGTCGTCGACGAGCAAATCTACGACCCCTACGTCCGTATCGATAACGACATTGCGATGATATGGGCGCCCTACAAAGTTTTTATCGATGGCAAGCTGCAACACTCGGGTACAAACATCATGAGCCTTGTGCGTCAACCCGACGGAAAGTGGCTTATTGCAGGGCATTTGGATAACAGCCGGACACCGGACGAGTGAGGCGTGTTATCGCGCAAGACTGACTTAAGCCAAACCGACGAGCCGCGCCGCCGAGGCGCGATAGAGTGGAGACGGGTGGCGCCGGTCTTCGCAAAAGCATGTGTATGTCATCTTGATCACGTGATCATCATTTGAAAGCACGGCCTTCCTGCATATCTCGTTCCAGCCGCTGTCGACGTTCGGCGCACATGATTCGAGGTTCTCGGGCCTGCGCACAATTGCGAAAGCCGCGCAAAGCGCAATCCACAAGCCGCTCAGCAAGTGAATGACGAGCGAGTCAGGTAGCTGGGCGAACAAGATGCGCGCCGCGTGCGTAGCGGTAACAGTGTGCAGTACCGTGAAGTCTGACGTACGCCAGTACGCGGCGATGGTTGTTCTAGCTACGTCGTCGAGCAACGAGGGAGAGGTCGGAGGCGCAGGGATTGCCTGTCTGAACCGCACATCGTCGGCTACGGCGCGCAAACGTGCCGCAATGGAGTGGCCACCTACAACGTCGTTGCCCATTACCCGGGCAGCCCCGCTAAATGCCGCGTCGACACTTTCGGCGCAGCGGCTGCCATTGATATTGACGGCGATGGGCAGATGCGACGACACCAATGCCGCCAGGCCGGAGGCAATCTCGCCACGATGTTCTGCCTCGATACCGTATGCGATTCGGATGAGTGCATGAAACGCTCCGCTTGCCGGCGCGAATGGCACTTCGTTCAGTACACCGTTAATCACCGTGATGGCGCCGTCCTCAGCTATCCAGTCCAGAAAGCAAAGGCGCAATGCTGCGAATGCAGCGGTGTCGCCCAAGTGCCGCGACCATTCGCTGCGGCCGATGATTGGACTCCCGCCAGGAGCAGGCAACGCATACTCGCGCTCCCACATGTCAAAGAATTCCCGCAGTCGAAACGGAGATGCCCCCATTTTGGCTAGCGCGATGAGCGCCATTGGACAATGATTGGTTGTGCCCTTCGCTGCCAGATCAAAGCGTGCATTCGCGTCCAGAAGCTCACTCAACGTGAGGTCAACGTGGCTGTTTTGCATTATCCCGTCCTCGAAGGAGAAGGCAGGGGCTCATTGTGGAAGTTCAAGTAGCCTTTAAGGCAAGAGAAATCGAGACGTGCGTGTCCGGAACTCCGGTCAGAGCTCAAGAGTCAGACGTTTTACACGGCTGTCAGCTGTGGCAAACTAGACTTCCCGACGGTCTGGCCGCGAGGCACTTTTGCGCCCTGCAGCGGCAACCGGCTCAACGATGGAGGCCCACAGTTGGACTCCTCTTTTCGGTTCGGTGCGCTTGCCGAGAGCGGCTCCCGAGAAATCTTGTGGGAGGACGGCGATCGCGCCTTTTGCCGAACATGGCGCTCGCACCCTGACGGCACGCAAACTTCGGTACTGGCCGCCACCCCGATTGCGGAGCAACCAACGCCGGCGAGCCTCGATCGGCTCTTGCATGAGTACGCATTAAAGGACGAGTTGGATAGCGCGTGGGCGGCGCGACCAATCGAACTTGTCCGCGAAGGCGGCCAGACACTGCTGCTGCTGGATGACGCGGGAGGCGAGCCGCTTAGCCGGCTGCTAGGGGCACCCGCGGAAACAGACCGCTTTTTGCGTTTGGCCACCCGGATTGCCGCCGCGCTCAGTCAGGTGCATCAACACGGCTTGGTGCACAAGGATCTCCAGCCGGCCAACATTCTTGTGAGCGCGAATGGCGAGGTCAGACTGACTGGCTTTGGCATCGCTTCACGCCTGCCGCGCGAGCGGCAGGCGCCGGAACCTCCCGAGACCATTGCGGGAACGCTTGCGTACATGGCGCCGGAGCAAACAGGGCGCATGAACCGCTCGATCGACGCCCGTAGCGATCTCTACGCACTCGGCGTCACCCTCTATCAGTTGCTCACGGGTTCGCTCCCGTTCGTCGCAGCAGGTCCCATGGAGTGGGTGCATTGCCATATTGCGAGTCGGCCCATACCGCCCAGCGAGCGGTTGGAGCATGTCCCGGCTCCAGTCTCGGCGATCATCATGAAGCTGCTCGCCAAGACCGCCGAGGAGCGCTATCAGACCGCGGGCGGAGTCGAGCGCGACTTGCGACGCTGCTTGGCGCAGTGGGAGGGGCAGGGACATATCGAGGACTTTTCGCTCGGCCGGGAGGACACACCTGAGCGGCTGCTGATTCCTGAGAAGCTGTATGGGCGCGAACGCGAAGTCGAGGCAATGCTCGCCTCGTTCGATCGCATCACCAAAAGCGGAACATTGGAACTGGTACTCGTCTCTGGCTATTCCGGCATTGGGAAGTCTGCGGTCGTCAACGAACTGCACAAGGCACTGGTGCCGACACACGGGCTTTTCGCGGCCGGCAAATTTGACCAGTTCAAGCGTGACATCCCCTATGCGACGCTCGCCCAGGCCTTCCAGGGCCTTGTGCGACCGCTGCTCGGCAAAAGCGAGACTGAGCTCGCTGGCTGGCGCGATGCAATTTTGGAGGCGCTCGGTCCCAACGCACGGCTCATGGTCGACATCGTCCCCGAACTGAAGTTCATCGTCGGAGAGCCGCCGCAGGTATCCGAGCTGCCGCCACAGGACGCGCAGCGGCGATTTCAACGGGTCTTCCAGCGTTTTATCGGCGTCTTCGCCCGTGCGGACCATCCGTTGGCGCTTTTTCTCGATGACCTGCAATGGCTCGACGCGGCAACGCTCGATCTGCTCGAAAACCTGCTCACCGTATCCGATTTGCGGCACTTGATGTTGATCGGCGCGTATCGCGACAACGAGGTGTCGCCAGACCATCCACTGGTACGCAAGCTTGAGGTGATCAAGGCCGCCGGCACAAAGGTCGTGCAGATCGTCCTCGCGCCTCTCACGCAAGCGCATGCGCGACGCTTGGTGGCGGACGCGCTCTGCTGCGAGGCGACACACGCCGCGCCCATCGCACACCTGGTACATGAGAAAACCGGCGGAAATCCACTGTTCACCATTCAGTTCCTGTCGTCGCTGGCCGACGAGGGCATGTTGACCTTCCGCCATGACGCGGCGCGTTGGTCCTGGGATCTCGATCAGATTCACGCCAAGCGTTATTCCGATAATGTCGTCGACCTCATGGTCGAGAAATTAAAACGATTGCCACCCGAAACGCAGAAGGCCTTGGCGCAGATGGCGTGCCTTGGCAACGTCGCCGATGCGTCGACCATTGCCGTTGTTCTCGGGACGTCAGAAGTGCAGGTCCACGCCACGCTATGGCCGGCTGTCCGTCAGGAATGGGTCGAGCGCATGGCGGGCATCTACCGGTTCGTACATGACCGCGTTCAGGAGGCTGCGTACTCGCTGATCGCTAAAGCGCTGCGCGGCGAAGTACACCTTCGAATCGGGAGACTGCTGGCCGAGCGCACCCCCGCCGAGAAGCGCGAGAAGGCGATCTTCGAGATCGTCAATCAGCTCAACCGGGCAATCCATTTGATGCCGTCCCAAGCGGAGAGAGAGCAACTCGCCGAATTCAACCTAATCGCCGGAAGACGCGCCAAGGCATCCATCGCCTACGCCGCGGCGCTTAAGTATCTCGCGGCCGGCGCTGCGCTGGTACGCAGCGGTGGCTGGACGAGCCGAAGGGATCTCGTCTTCGCGCTGGAATTCATTCGGGCCGAATGCGAGTTTTTAACTGGCGCGCTGGCGGATGCGCAAAGGCACCTTGAGGCGCTGTCGACCCGTGCGACGACGACAGCCGAGTGTGCGTCGGTTGCGTGCTTACGCATGAATTTGTACGTTGCGCTAGATCGGAGTGGCGACGCGGTCGCCGTCGGTCTTGAGTACCTCCGGCATCTGGGCATTGATTGGTCGGCGCATCCGACTGCCGAGGAAGCGCGCCGCGAATACGAGCGGATCTGGTCAACGCTGGGGGATCGTCCAATCGAGGCGGTGGTCGACCTGCCTTTGATGAGCGAGCCGGCATCCCTCTCGACTCTCGATGTTCTGACGACCTTGGCGTTACCTGCCGCGTATAAGGATAGGAATCTGGTTTCCCTCATCATCTGTCGGGTCGTCAATCTCAGTCTCGAAGGCGGCAACTCGGACGGCTCGTGCTTCGCCTACGCATGGCTGGGTGGCAAGATCGCTGGACCGTGCTTCGGCGATTACGAGGCTGGCTTCCGGTTCGGCCGGCTTGGGTACGACTTGGTCGAGCAGCGCGGGCTGAAACGTTTCGAGGCCAGGGCCTTGATGGGCTTCGGAAACGTCGTCATGCCTTGGACGCGTCATATCCGGGCTGGTCGCGATCTGGTGCGTCGCGCATTCGAAGCAGCCAATCAAAGCGGCGATTTGACCTTTGCAGCGCATTGCTGCAGCCACTTAAACACGAATCTTCTGGCGGCCGGCGATCCACTTGAAGAGGTGCAAGCCGAAGCCGAGCGGGGGCTGGCGTTCGCGCAGAAGGCGCGATTTGGTCCTGCCGTTGATCGCATCTCTACCCAGCTCGCGCTGATCCGGACTCTCAGGGGATTGACGCCGACGCTGGGTTGTTTTGACGATACCGAGTTCGACGAACAGCGAATTGAGCACCGCTTCGCAGCGAGTCGCGACTTGGCGCTGGCCGAGTGCTGGTATTGGGTCCGAAAGCT
>NZ_DATJJF010000033.1:0-10600 GCF_035492435.1 Trinickia sp. | reverse complement strand
TCGCCGTACACGGTGATCGGCTCGCCCAACAGCGCCTGCATCATGAAGTTCGACACCACGCGGCCGTCGCCCGGATGCATGCGCGGGCCATACGTATTGAAGATGCGCGCGATCTTGATCGACAGCCCGTGCTGGCGCCGGTAGTCCATAAAGAGGGTTTCGGCGCAGCGCTTGCCTTCGTCATAACAGGAGCGCGGGCCGATCGGATTCACGTTGCCCCAGTATTCTTCTCGCTGCGGATGTATGCTCGCATTCCCGTAGATTTCGCTCGTCGATGCCTGAAAGATCTTCGCCTTCACGCGTTTCGCGAGGCCGAGCATGTTGATCGCGCCATGCACGCTCGTCTTGGTCGTCTGCACCGGGTCCCGCTGATAATGGATTGGCGAGGCGGGACACGCGAGGTTATAGATTTCGTCCACTTCGACATACAGCGGAAACGTCACATCGTGGCGGAGCAACTCGAAATTGGGACTGTCGAGCAGATGCGCGATGTTGGCCTTGGCGCCGGTGTAGAAATTATCGACGCACAGCACGTCGTGTCCCTGCGCGAGCAGCCGCTCACACAGATGCGAGCCGAGAAAACCCGCGCCGCCGGTAACCAGGACGCGCTTGCGAAAGGCTTCTTTCATGATGATTTCCAGTGTGATAGTGCGGCGATCATTGGCACACGTGCTGAAGTGTCTGTTCCCATTCGGAAGCGAAGCGGTGGATATTGAAGCGTTCCAGCGCGAGGCGTCGCGCGCCTTCGCCAAGACGCCGTGCCTCTGTGGGATCGCGGAGCAGCCGCTGCATCGCATCGATGAGCGCGTTCGTATCGGTGTGGATGAAGCCGCTTTCGCCGTTGCGGATGACGGTCGCGAGTTCCGTCGTCGCCAGCCCGACGATTGGCATGCCGATCATCATCGCTTCGACGACCGCAAGGCCAAGGCTCGTCCAGCGGATTGGGTTGAAAAAGAAGCGGTAGCGCGCGCTAAACGCGGCCAGATCCAGATTGCCGATCTCGCTGATGCCGCCCGACGATTGCGCGTCCATGCCGACGAGATCGAGCGGCACATGCCGCGCGGCATCCGCGAAGACGTCGCTGCCCAGCCGCCGCCCACGCTGCCGCAAGTGATTGATGACGACAATGCCACGTTCCAGCTGTCCCGAATACCGCACGCCCTCGGGCACCACGACCCCGTGTTCGATCACGCGCGTCGGCGTCTCGCCGCTATCCCACATCAGGCGATTGAAATGCGTGACGTGCACGAGCAGCGTATGCGGATCGTTCACCCAGTGGCGCTGTTCGAAGGCGTTTTCCTGCGGTGGATCGTGCTCGATATAGACGCGCGGAAGCCTGCGTTGCGCATCGGAAAGCAGGTTGAGGCGATCGTCGTCCCAGTGTGTACGGTGCTGAAAAAGAATGACATCGAACGCCTGCGACGCGACTTCACTCGCGGGGATTTCGTGCACATTTTCGCCCCACGGCAGCACGCCGACCTTGCCTGCATAGCCTGGCGCATGACCGGGCTTGGTCACGAGATAGAAGTCGTGCTTCGCCTGCGTCAGGTAGTAGAGGTAGTTGCCGTGAACGTGCCACGTGAGCACGCGCAGGTGTTTCGAATCAGCGATGGGCATGGGTCGTCAGTGACTTCGAAGAAAACGCGGACGCTCCTCGCAATTGCGCATGGACAAGATCGAGCACCTGAGCGACGCTCACGCTGAGCGCGCACGGATGCCCGTAGGGACACTCGCGAAACGCGCACGGCCGGCACGGCGGATAGTCGGCGAGCACGCGATGACGTTCGCGGTCGAGCGGCGCCCAGCGGCGCGTGTCGCTGCCCGATGCGATGACCACGCTCTTTGTGCGCATCGCCGCGGCGACATGCGAGAGGCCCGTGTCGTTGCAGACGATGAGCCGCGCCCGCGCAACCAGCGTGGCCAGCCCACCGAGCGTTGTGCGGCCCGTGAGGTCGACCGCCTCGACGCCGGGCGACGCCGCGATGCGCGCGGTAATCGCCGCTTCGCCCGTGCTGCCCGTTAAGGCGATCTGCCAGCCCTCGCGCGCCAGTGCGGCGCTCACGTGCGCGAAGCGCTCGGCGGGCCAGCGGCGTGAAGGCAGTTGCGCGCCTGCGTGCACGATGACGAGACGCGCGATGTCGAGACCGAGGCGCTTGATCAGTGCGTTGCATTCGCGTGTGTCCTGCGGCGTGAGCGGAATTTCCAGATGCGTGCAGCGTGCATCGATGCCGAGCGCGCCTATCAGCGCGTTACAGCGCACGATTTCGGGCAGCGCATCTGGCCAGGGAATGAAGACGCCCGCACGCGGCGCTTCGCCCGGCTTCAGAAAGCCCGCGTCGATGCGCGCACCCATCCCGGCGACAATGTCGTTGGCCACGCCTCCACTGCCGTGCAACTGGATGGCGAGATCGAACCGGCGCGAGCGCATCGCCTCCCAGAACGCGGGCAGATGCGCGTCAATTTCCTCCTGCTCGGGAAAGCCGACGGCACCGGGAAACACGACCAGCTCGTCGATCAGGTGCGCATAGCGTTCGACGAAGCTGTGCGCCCACCGCAAGCCGATCAGGACGATATGCGCGCCGGGATACGCACGCCGCAACGCACGCAATGCGGGCACCGAGCAAAGCATGTCGCCAAGTTGCAGCGCCCTGAAAATCGCGATGCGTTCGATGGTCGCGATCATACGAACACCACGCGGAATTTCACCGCGCCATAGAGCCGCCAGAAGATCGAGAGAAACGGAATCCACAGCGACGTCCACGCCATTTCCAGCACATGCGAGGGCGTGAGCGCGGTATGCAAGAGACGCCTTTTGCAGAAGCCGCCGGTCAACGCAAGCCACGCGACGAGGAACGCGTAGGCGATCGTGCCGTGTCCGTAGCCGAACGAGATGAGTGCGAGCGCGATACACGCAAGGATCGCGTAATAGAGCAGCGGCGGAGTACGCCGGATGCGCGCCCTATAGAGCGTGCGATGCTTCTTAAACAGCAGCGCATCGAACTGACTCTTCTTTTGCTGCGAAAGACTTACGCCCCAGCGCGCGGGCCGCACCGGGTGCAGCACCATCGCCTCACGCGAGGGCACGACGTGCGCGCGAATGCGCAACAGTTCGAACTGGATGTCTGAATCCTCGCGCCACGCCGACGTGAAGCGCGCATCGAAGCCGCCCGCGCGCTCGAGCGCCGAGCGGGTGAAGAAGGCGTTGGCCGTGGCGAACTCCGCATGAGCGAGCCCCGCCGCGTCCCGCTCGTAGTCGGTCGGGTGATCGCTCAGCGGCACTACAATGCGCCCCGCGACGACATCCGCACCCGCGGCGAGCGCCGCGACACCCGCCGCGAGCCAGTCCGTATCGGCAATGGTGTCGTCGTCGGTGAAAGCGATGAAGGACGCTGCCGACGTGCGCCATCCCGCGTTGCGCGCGCCTGCCGGCCCTTGCGTCGCCGTTACCGGCATATAGCGGACGCGCGGGCCCGGCGGCATTGCGGTTTCGCTTTCGCGCGCAAAAGCGGTGACGCGTTCGCGCGTCACATCGTCGGGGCCATCGTCGCATACGACTATCTCGAAGCGGCACGCATCGTAGCGTTGCGCGACAAGCGCGCGCAGACAACGCGCCAGCATGTCGGGCCGCCGGCATGTCGGTATCACGATCGACACGTCGCATGCGAACTCAGCGCCGGTCTTCGCGTGCGTCGCACCCGATGACGCACAGTCGCCCTCGAGCGGAAACGACGCGCCTGCGCACGTGCTCATGCGCCCGCTCCGGGTTTTTCGACGAGGAACTGGCCAATCACGAGCGCATCGAGCGGTGACGTCCAGAACGATTCGAGCGCATCGCGCGGAGTATTGACCATCGGCTCGCCCCGCGTATTGAACGACGTGTTGACGAGCACCGGCACCCCGGTGCGCGCCTTGAACGCTGCGAGCAAATCGTAATAGAGTGGATGCTGCGAACGATTGACAGTTTGCACTCGCGCGGTCCCGTCAATATGCGTGACCGCCGGAATGCGCGACTTCATGTCCTCGCGCACATCGAATACAAACAGCATGAACGGCGCGACGCGTGCATCGACGAACCAGTCCTTAGCGTGCTCTTCCATCACGACAGGCGCGACGGGGCGGAAATCCTCGCGGTCCTTGATCTCGTTCAACCGCGCCTGCATGCCCGGATCGACAGGCGACGCAAGAATTGAACGCGCGCCGAGGGCGCGCGGACCGAACTCGGCGCGCCCCTGATACCAGCCGATCACGCGATTTTGCGTGAGCAGTGCAGCTGTTTCGTCGGCGATATCGTCGAGCCGGCGATACGGCACCTTCGCCCACTGGAGGAACTGTTCGATTTCCTCGTCGCAGTAGCTCGGTCCGAGATACGCATGATTCATGCGCCAGCGGCGCTCATGATCTCCGCGCCTGGCACGCTCACGGTAGTCGGTCCAAAGCGCGGCACCGAGTGCGGTGCCCGCATCGCCCGCCGCTGGTTGCACCCACACCTCCTTGAACGGGCCGCGATCGCTCAGGTGCGCGTTCATCACGCAGTTCAGCGCAACCCCACCCGCCATCGCGAGATTCGGCAGGCCGGTGCGCTCGTGCAGCCACTTGGCCAGAGAGAGGGCCGTCTCTTCGAGTACCCTCTGCAGCGAATGCGCGATGTCGTAATGGTGCTGGTTGAGCGGACCGCCGCGTTCGCGCGCGGGACCGAAGCGCTCGACGAGGCGCGGCGCATCCACGGTATAGCTGCCGTCGTGGCGATACTTGACGATTTCGCGAAACTGATCAACGTATTTTGGTTTGCCGAACGACGCGAGCGCCATCACCTTGTACTCGTCCGACGACTGCAGAAAACCGAGGTAATCGGTGACGGCTTCGTACAGCAGGCCGAGCGAATGTGGCAGTTCCACCTGTTTCAGCCGCTTGAATTCGCCATTCACGAACTGGCCGAGACTCGTCGTCACGCCCTCGCCACGGCCGTCCATCGTAAGCACAGCGGCGGCGTCGAATGGCGCGGCGAGAAATGCGCTCGCTTCGTGCGACAGGTGATGATCGACGTTATGCCATTCGAAGCGCGGCGTGCGACGCCCGCTGCTGAAACGCTTCTTCAGGTGATGCGGCGCGCCATCGAGCAACTGCCCGCGCGCGTTGACGATATAGCTTAAAAAAAGCGGATCCCACGGCGATTCGGATGGGTTATCGGTCACATGCTCGGACGGCATGAACGGCAGCGCGATCGTCGCTTTGGCCTGCCTCGGCATGCCTAAGAACAGGTTAGGATCGTATGAGTAGGCGATATGATCGATATCCGCCAACTCGATGCCAGCTTCCTTCAGGCAATAGTCGATCGCATCGAACGGCAGTTGCCATGTCGAGAAGGGCACCGGTCGCTTCGCATGCTTGACGTGCGTAAAGCGTTCGTCTTCCGCCGCTGCCGTCACGACGCCGTCGCAAACCAGCGCCGCTGCGCTATCGTGGTAAACCGCATTGATTCCAAGTGTGTACATGGCGAGCGAACTTTTGGCTGGAGGATCAGACAAGTGGAGGCGCCGGCACGCCCATGCCGGGGCCTGTGCCGGACAAAGTCGTCCGGCGTTGCGGGTCAAGCAACGACCGGACGGCCGCAACGACGTCATCGACCCTCACACCCAGCAGACACCGGTGATGTTTTTCTGGACAAACACTCCGATAACACCAGCGGCACGGCACGTCCCGGTAGAGCACACGATGCGGCGTTTGCCACGGCATGTGCTGTGGATTGGTGAGCGCGTACAGATCGACGACCGGCGTGCCAAGCGCGGACGCGATATGCACCGGGCCGCTGTTGTTCGACACAAGCACGCGGGCGTGACGAACGAGCGCAGCCAGCTCACCCAACTCGAGCACGCCGGCGAGGTCCACGATGCGCGCGTCGTCTGCCCACACTTGTGCGCACAGCGCGGCTTCGCTGGCCGAGCCGGTTACCGCGACCGGCCAGCCGGTCATCGTGGCGAGCACCTTCGCCGCCGCGGCGAAGCGCTCGGGCGGATAGCGGCGCGACGCGGCGGTCGCGCCCGGATGCATCGCGAGAAAGGGCGCATGAAGGTCGATGCCGCGCTCTGCGAGCTTGTACCCAAGCGTTGCCTCGTCCGTTTCGCGCACGGCGAAGCGCATGTGCGTATCGTTGGTGACCGCACCCACGTGCGCGACGAGCGCAAGCTGCCGTTCGACTTCGTGCCGCGTGCCATGTTGCGGCTCGCATTCCGCCACCCAGTCGGTCAGCAGGCGATAGGGATTTTCACGGCAATGGGCGAGCCTGCGTGGTATATCCGCGAGATGACAGAGCATTGCGGCGGGTAGCGGATTCTGGCTGTAGACGTTGAAGATCACGGCTGCGTCGAAGCCTTGCGCCGCAAGACGGTCGCGCATCGCCAGATCGCGCTTTGCTTCGGCCTGACCGTGCTTGACCCAGGGCGCGTCGTATTCGATCACGTGGTCGATATCATCGACGAAGCGTGCCGCCTGCGCGCCCGAGCCTGAGGCAAGCAGCGTCAGTTGCCGCTCGGGGTGCCCAGTCTTCAGCGCGTGAAGCGCGGGCGTCGTCATCAGCACGTCACCGAGATTGTCGAGGCGGACGCAGAGAATGTGCTGCACGTCCCCACCCCACTGTCGGCCTGGAGGGGCGGCGGGCACGCGGGCATGGGCCCGAATGGGGACGGCGATGTCTGCCGGGCGCAGCGGACCGCGTTTCATGTGGCAGACTCCGCCCGGTTGTGTTCGTCGCTCTCGCGCCACACGCGTTCGATGATGCGCGCGGCTTCGAGCATGTTCTGCGCTACCGCGTCGGGCTCGCGCAGCGGGCCGCGCTGCCACACGGTCTCGTTGCCGTTGTCGATGAGTACGGCGCCGCAGCCTGCGCGATGGCCGGCTTCAATGTCGTCGAGAATGTCGCCGACCATCCAACTTCCCGAGAGATCGAACTGGAGGTCGTATGCGACGCGTTCGAGCATGCCGGGCGCGGGCTTTCTGCAATCGCAAATGCGCCGGTAGCGTGCCACCCTGCCTTCGGGGTGATGCACGCACCAGCAGACAGCCGCGAGCCGCGCGCCCGCCCCGGCCGCGAGTTCCTGCAGGCGCAGTTCGACATCGGTGAGCGCGGCCTCATCGAACTTGCCGAGCGCCACGCCGCTCTGATTGCTGACTACGACTATCGGCGCGTTCATCCGCGCGAAGAGGCCGAGCGCGTCGAATGCGCCCGGCGCGAGCCGCATGCGACGCGGATCGACGTTGTAGGACACGTCGTCGAGGAGCGTACCGTCCTTGTCAAGGAACACGGCGGGGCGCGACCCGCTCACGGGTTTGATGACGCTCATACCATGCGCCTCATGCACCTGCGCCGCCGATGGCAGCGCGCCGCGCTTCGCCCCCTGACACCGATGTGTTCGGCGCCTCCGCGACGGTCGGCAATACCGCGCCCGCGACGCGCGCATACACGTGCGCGAGCGACTGGGCGACGCCATACCACGTGAACATCGCACGCGCGCGTTCGAGACCGGCGGCGCCCATGCCGCGGCTAAGCCCGGGGTCCCGCTTGAGCGTTGCAAGCGCATCGGCGAGGGCGACGGGATCCCTGGGCGGCACGAGCAGTCCGGTCTCGCCATGCACGACCGAATAGCAAATGCCGCCGACGGCCGCACCGATTACGGGCGTGCCGCAGGCCATCGCTTCGAGCGGCGTGATGCCGAACGGTTCGTACCACGGCGTTGTGACGAACACATCGGCCGCGTTATAGAAGATCTTCAGGCCCTGACGCCCGCGACGCCCGAGGAAGTTCACGCGATCCGCGACGCCGCGCTCGCGCGCGATGCCGCGTAGCCGCCCGATTTCGGGCGTGGCTATTTCGTTGGCTTCGTCCGAGTTGCCGCCGATCACATACAGATACGCTTCTTCGTTCAGCGCGTGATTGCAGATGCCGATGCCGCGCACGACGTTGTCGATGCCCTTGCGGGGTACCATGCGCCCGAGCTGTAACACGATAAAGCGGTCCTGCGGCCAGTTGAGCTGCTCGCGGGCGTGGACCTTGTTCATCGGCTCGAACTCGGCGCTATCGAAGCCGCACGGCACAATGTCGATGCGCTGAGGATCGGCGCCGTAGAGCGAGACGAGGTCCGCTTCGTCCTGCGGACACTCGGCGATCACTGCGTCCGACTCGCGCACGAGCGCATCTTCGATATCGAAGCGCTCATCCGGGAAGCCATCACTGGCACCCTGATGGATGCGCCGTACGCGGCCGAGCGCATGAAACGTCGTGACGAGCGGCGTGCCGAGCGCGTCCTTAATGCGCATGCCGACCAGCCCCGACATGAAGAAGTTCGCATGCAGGACATGATAAGGCGTCGGTTCCTTCCTAAAAAAGTCGATCATGAACTGCGCAAACTCTTCCATATATGGCAGTAGTACCTCCTTGGGCAACTGAACAGGCGGGCCGGCCGGCACGTTCACGACTCGTATTCCTTCAAGGCGCGAGACGAGCGGTAGCAGGGAGCGGTCGCGCCGCGTGAAGACATCGACGTGGTAGCCGCTTTTCGCGAGTTGCCTAGCGACGTTCGCGACGTAGATATTCTGCCCCCCGCTGTCGACGCCTCCCGCCACCGCGAGAGGCGAGGCGTGTTCACTGACAAGTGCGATCTTCACGGTTACGCCCCTGATGTTCTTCGTTCCGGAGTTGCCTCGCGGCGCCGATCGCCCGAGTCCTCGGGATGTGCAAGGGACGTGAGCATTCGTTGTGCCTGAGCGTTGCTTTTCCACGGCCTTAGCAATTCTTTGCCGAAGGTCGGGGTATGCGTCGGCGTACAACACAGGGTTATCTCTGGCCGCGACGGCGTTCCTGGTCGCGCACAATCGCGCGCATCCTCTGCACGCGTGCGCCGATCGCGCGGCGACGCGCCAGTGCCCACGGAAGCCCGCGGAGCATCTCTACCGCGTCGCGCATGAGCGTGCCTTCGCGATGCATCACGGCGAACGCATCGACCGTGGCCCGCAACGCTTCGCGTAACGGAAGACGAAGCCACGCGACCCAGGCGGCGTTGCGCGCGAGCAGTCGTCTGCGCAGTGCGCTGTCGCGCGCCGTCGACGGGTGGTGGTGAAGTATCAGCTCGTCGACATAAACGAGCGCGCGCCCGGTAGCCAGGATGTCGAGCGCGACGAGCGACTCCTCACCACCGATGAAAAGGCGCGGCTCATAGCCGCCCACTCCGAGGTATACGCTTGTCCGAAACACGCTCGCGCCGGCCATGTAGCCGACGAGCGCCGGTCCCGGCAAGCCACGCGCCCCGAGCGGACTCTCGCGCATGCGCTCGCAAGTCTCGTCGGCTTCATCGGTTTTGCCGACGACGACGCGCGCGTTCAGCACCGCCACGTGAGGCGCCGCGTCGAGAATCTCGACCGCGCGCGAGAGCGAGCCCGCGTGCCACCACATGTCGTCGTCACAGAAGGCAACGTACTCGGTCTCGACGCGCGCGACCCCGAGGTTGCGGCCAGCCGCTCCCATGTTCGACGGCGCGACGATCAGCTCGACGAACGGAAATGCTTGCGTGATACGCGCGACTGTTGCGTCTGACGACGCATTATCGACCACCACGATGCGGATTCGATCGGGCAAGGCGGCAAGTTTTGCCAGCGTGTCCAACACTTGGTCGACACGATTGTGCGTGAGCACCACGACCGGGAGACGCGTATCGCGTAGAGGCTCAACGTGCCCGGACAGCGATGCGGCGTCCTGCGATGTATCTGTTGCTTCGAAGCGCGGCGGCGGCGCGTCCATCGGCTCGCCCGATCGTCTTCGTCGATCCCGGCCATCGCCTCGCGCGCCAGATAATTCGGATTGGGCGTCCCAGTCCGTATGCACGTCATTTGGCGTCGCGGCGCCAGCGATTTGGCGTCGTTCAAGCGGAATCCACGTATCTGCGCCTTCATCCAGAGCTGACAACGGCAGTGAATTCACCTTTAAGGCGCTCGACACGTACCCGCGGTGCACTCCTCTTAGCGTACCAAACCGTCGACACAGAGTTTGGGCGGAGCCAAGCAAATCGGGGCGCATTTAATTTTGGCTCAGATGAATTGAAAAATGTACATCCCGCCCGAAGAATGCAGAGACACTGCCCCACTACTACGATTTCTTCTTCACGACGCTTATCTTGCCATCCGATTCGAGGTACATATACTCGACCTCGTGGACGGAGCTCACTCCATGCTCTCTAATTTTGGCATCGAGCTCCTCGTCGGTTATAGCTTCACGGCGCATATTAAGGGCGTGCTTTCGTCCATGCGAGACGAGGGTTATCTTCTGGGGGTTCATGAACCGGCTAATAACTGGGAAATAAAAGGCCATTGCGTCAAAAAGACGGTTCCACGTTATAAGGGTTGCGACTAGCAGTCCAGCGTCAGCAATACTTTCGCCCTTGCCAGCCATTCCATTCTGTGCGGCGTCCGCGACGATGACGATAATGAGCAAGTCAGCGATCCCCATGGACCCGATATCCCTTCTCGACACGAATCGGAAAAGTATGAACAGAAGCCAATACATAACCGTCCCGCGCAGAATGATCTCACCGGGAGATATGCTAAACGAAAAAAG
>NZ_DATJJF010000032.1:0-3019 GCF_035492435.1 Trinickia sp. | reverse complement strand
CCTCGGATGGTGGGGCTTCACATTCCCGATCGGGGTCTACACGCTCGCCACGTTCAATCTGGCTCGTGTCACCGGGTTTCAAGGCTTTACGGATGTCGGCGTCGTGCTCGCGGTCATGCTCGACGTGCTCTGGCTGGTAGTCCTGAGCCGCACGATCCGCGGCCTGATGTTCGAGCGCCTGTTCCGTGCGCCGTGTCTCGCAGACGCTCGCACGTGATCCACACCCGAGTTGGGCAGTGGAACTTGACGGCGAGCGCCTTCGCGACTGTCCATAACCCTAGCCGACTATGGCCGGGTTGCCCCGGGCTTGGCGCAGCGCCTGAGCGAAGCATCGCTGCTCGCACGGGCGCCGCGCCACCATTCAAAGCGATGTGCCGAGCGGCGGCATACTCGAATGCGCCAGGAACTGCGGATCGCGGCGCCATTGCGTCGCTTGCTCGAACGCATAGCCATATGCGAGCAGCCGCGCTTCACTCCAGGCCGGCCCGACGAACGACAACCCCACGGGCAAGCCGCGTACGAATCCCGCCGGCACGGTCAGATGGGGATACCCGGCGACGGCGGCTGGCGTCGAAAATCCGTCGCTGGCGCTGTCGCCGTTGATGAAGTCCGTGAGCCATGCCGTGCCCCCCGTCGGCGCAATAATCGCGTCGAGGCGGTGCTGGTGAAACGCATGGTCGAGGCCCTCCTCGCGCGCGCGTTTCGCGCACACGGCAAGCGCTTTGCGGTAGTCATCGCTGTCCAGATCGCCGAGTGCCTGCGCCTGGAGAAGCAACTCCTGGCCAAAGAACGGCATTTCGCTCTCTTGGTGCTTTTCGTTGAAGGCGATGACGTCGGCGAGGTTCTTGACGGGCGCGTTGGGCGCGAACCGCGCGAGCCACAGCGGCAGCTCGTGCTTGAACCCGTGCAGCAAGACGCTGAGCTCCTCGTTGGCGTAATCGACCTTCGGCAGCTCGATCGGGTCGACGATGGTCGCGCCGAGCGCGATCAGTTGCGCGATTGCGCGCTCGATCTCCCCGTCGATCTCATCGTGCCCGGTGAAGTACTCGCGCGCCACACCAATGCGCGCGCCACGCAAGGCGTTCTTATCGAGCGCCGCAACGTAGTCGTCGGGGGGCGGCGCTTGCAGCGTCGCAGGATCATTGCTGTCCGGGCCTGCAATCGCTGCGAGCAGCCGGGCTGCGTCGGCAACCGTGCGAGTTATCGGCCCCGGCGTATCCTGCTTGCTCGTGATCGGCACGACCCCATCGCGACTCACACGGCCAACGGTCGGCTTGAGGCCGACAATGCCGTTGATGGACGCAGGCGACGTAATCGAGCCGTCGGTCTCGGTGCCGACCGCCATCGACGCAAGGCCGGCCGCAATGGCCGCGCCCGCCCCGGAGCTCGACCCGCTCGCCGTGCGATCAAGCGCGTGCGGATTACGCGTGAGCCCGCCACGCGCGCTCCAGCCGCTCGTCGCCCGCGTCGAACGGATATTCGCCCACTCGCTGAGATTGGCCTTGCCCACGATGACGGCACCGGCGTCGCGCAGGCGCGCGACGACGAAGGAGTCGCGCGTGGCACGGATGCCGTCGAGCGCGAGTGAGCCCGCCGTTGTCGACATCCGGTCGCCCGTCGCGATGTTGTCTTTGACGACGAGCACCGCACCATGCAGCGGGCCGCGCACCTTGCCAGCGTGCCGCTCGGCGTCGAGGGACGCTGCGATCCGATGCGCGTCCGGGTTCAGTTCGATGATGCTGCGCAGTTGCGGACCTTGACGGTCGAGCGCTTCAATACGCCGCAGATAATGCGCGAGCGTGGCGCTGGCGAGGAGCGAATCTTGCGGAATCGGGCCGTTGACGGCCCCCAAAGGCATGTCCGCTGCAGCAGCCGGGCGGGAGCTGAGGGCGGCGCTTAGGCAAGCGAGTGAAGTGAAAAATCGGCGTCGTTGCATTGGCACAGGCTGAATAGCGGAGAAAAGCCTGCGAGGCTAACCGAAAAAAATGCGGCGAACAATTTCTCCCTTCGACGAACACTATTGACGGCACTGCGCCAGAAGATTATGAAGTAGCCAATTCAGGCAGCGGCAAAGACGGCGGTGGCTTCCAGGACGCATGCTTCCGCCGCATTGAGGCCTTCCTGGATCTACTTCATGTCGTGGATTTTGTTTGGAGACACGGCAAGATGTGTTGCATTGCGCGCGCGACGTAGCCATCCTTCTCTCCGACCGGCGCAACATAATGAAGAGCAGCCTGCGCTGCTTCGATACTGTCCAGACGGGCAATCATCCAGGCAGCCAGATAGGGCGACGCCAAACACCCTCCGGCGGTTGCTACGTTGCCTTTGGCATGGAAAGGCTGGTTCAGCACATCAACGCCTGCCTCCTGCACCCACGGCTTAGTCGTCAGATCGGTACATGCCGGCACGCCGCCCAACAACCCAAGTTTGGCCAGGACAAGCGTGCCCGAGCATTGAGCTCCGAGCAACTGCCTTGACGGATCAAGCTGCAGCTGCGCCATCAAAGCGTTGTCCGCGACGACTTCCCGCGTCCGCATGCCGCTACCGACGAGCACGCCATCGGCGGTATTCGCCTCGCTGAGGGTAATCTGCGATTCGAGCACCACCCCGTTCATCGAACGAACCCGCTCCGTCGGGCTTGCAATTGAGACTCGCCAGCCAGGTTTCTTGATGCGGTTGAGAATGCCGAACGCGATCAGGGAGTCGAGTTCGTTAAAACCGTCGAAAGTCAGTATGGCGATATGCATGGGCGCCTCGTCTGCGCAATCACGTTGGCACATGGTACGGCAGAAAAAGGGGTAATGAATCTGATCTATTACCGTCGCACCAGCGCAAGAGAGAAAACGTGTCTTCTGCGCGGTTTGCACAGGGAATAAAAGCGCGCCCAGATCGGTCTGACGCAAAGCACACTGCGAGCAGACCACGCCCCGGCGACTCCAACCGAGACTGGCGATGACCGACCCAGACATCGTGCAGCGTTTCGAAACCCTAGTCCTGCCCCATATGCATTCGGCCTACG
>NZ_DATJJF010000031.1:0-28989 GCF_035492435.1 Trinickia sp. | reverse complement strand
TACCAGAAGAACCAGCTTTCGTGTCCGATCTTCCTTGTCCACAGCGCGATGGATTCGACGGTTCCGCTAAAGACGGACACACTGACCGCATAAGGCACGGCCAGCCCGAACGTGCGCACTTCGACAGGAAACAGCTCGGCCTTCGAAATGGTGCTGACCGACGAATACATCGCGACCACTCCAAGCGCTGCCATCACGGCGAAAAATGCAACAAGCGGGCTATGTGTGTCCTTCAGGAACGTGAACAGCGGTACAGTCCCGAAAGTGCCTAGCACGCCAAAGGTCAACAGCAGCGGACGGCGCCCGATCCGGTCCGACAACGCACCGTAGACCGGTTGCAAAACGGTGAAGCCGATCAGTGACAGCACTGAAATCAGGCTCGCGGTGGTTTTGGGCATGCCCACGCTATTCACAAGAAATTTTTGCATATAGGCTGCGTACGCGTAGTTTCCGACGGAGCCGCCCAGCGTCAGGCCGAAGACCATCAAACACGCCTTTTTGTGGCGAAGCGCTTCGCGAAAAGCACTTACCTTTTTCGCGCCCTTTTCGTGCTTTCTGAAAGACTCGGTTTCCTGCATGTTCCGACGCAGCAGGATGCCGACCACGGAGATCAATGCGCCGATCAGGAACGGGATGCGCCAGCCCCAGTTCTGCAGTTGCTCGGGCGTGAGGAAGAACTGCTGCATCAACACAAGTGTGCCCATCGCCAGCAGTTGGCCGAGCGAAATGGTCGTATAGAGAAAACTCGAATAGAACCCTCGCTGGCCTTTCGGCGCGGTTTCGCTGAGATACGCCGCCGCGCTGCCGCCTTCGCCGCCAATGCTTAAGCCCTGCAGAATGCGCGCGAGAAGCAGGACCACCGGCGCTGCAATGCCGATGGTCTGATAGCCCGGCGTGAGGCCGATCATCAGCGAGCCGAAGCACATCATCGAAACAGAAATCAGCAGCGCCGCGCGGCGGCCGTGACGGTCCGCGTAGATGCCGAGTACCCATCCGCCGATCGGTCGGACCAGGAAGCCGATCGCGAACACCGCTGCGGTTTTCAGCAGCGATATCGTCGGGTCGTCTGCCGGGAAAAACTCCTTCGAGAAATAAATCTCGAGCCCGACGTACACGAACCAGTCGTAAAACTCGATCAAGTTACCGATTGAACCGCTGAAAATGCCCCATAACCGCTGGCGCATATTCATGTCGACCACGGCGTGCCGCTGTCCTTCCGGGCGCAGGCGTGCGTAGTCTTCCGCGTCCCCGCGTACTTGCTGCGTCATTCCTGTCTCCTCTGCGCATCGCTTCGTATTCGTTTATGGCGATGCAGTCCGTTATGGTTATTCTGTTGACCCGCCCTTCCTCGCCCATTACGCATGGCGCGAAGCGCAGCAGCCGCGCCTCGCAAACAGCTGGCGTTCTTTTTAACGGATATCGTTGGCCGCGTAATACCGCGTCCACCTGCTTCGGCGAACCGCCCCGAGTTTGATGGAGGGAGCGGCGGCGCAATGACTTACCGCTGGCCTGAGCGGGAAGCCACGACCAAGCAACTAAGAACGCAATTCCCGGCTAAACATTTCTTCTGTTCGTGCTGCACTTGTAGCCGATTCGCGAACGCGTCTTCTATGCTCTAACGCACAATGCACCGCACAGTGCGTGCGACTTCTTTTTTCTCTATTTTGTTACCCGGCTTTCGCAGCAATCGCGGATCGAGGCTACTACCAGTAGCGAGGCAATACTTGCATGCCATGAGGCGGGGATAAACGTGTTCGTGACGAACCCCGGCTGGTTGATGCATGGAACGCGAATCGCTGTCACCATGGCTGGCGTCTTCCATGACTCACTAAAAGGGGAAAGAATGTCGCGAAAGGACCTGCTGCTCGCACTGGTTATCGTTCTCGCATGGGGCGTGAACTTTGTTGTGATCAAAGTTGGCCTTAATGGCGTGCCACCGATGCTGCTCGGCGCGCTGCGCTTCATGGTTGCGGCGTTCCCGGCCATTTTCTTTGTCAAACGCCCGCAATTGCCGTGGCGCTGGATGCTGGCGTACGGCATGACAATCTCGTTCGCTCAGTTCGCGTTTCTTTTCTCGGCGATGTACGTTGGCATGCCGGCTGGCCTCGCGTCGCTCGTTCTGCAGGCGCAGGCATTCTTTACGCTCGGCTTCGCAACACTGTTTCTGCACGAGCGTCTTCAATCCCAAAACGCACTTGGCTTGGCGATCGCTGCGGCAGGGCTCATGGTGATTGGCATGCACGGCAACCATGCGATGAGCGCCGTTGGCTTCATGCTGACACTGTGCGCGGCCGTTTCATGGGCCTTGGGCAACATCATCGTGAAGAAGGTCGGCAAGGTTGATCTTGTTGGGCTCGTCGTTTGGGCAAGCCTGATTCCCCCGCTGCCATTCTTGGCGCTCTCGTATGCACTCGAGGGGCCGCAACGCATCGCGATGGCTCTTTCGCGTATCGGCACTTCGTCGGTGCTCGCCATCGTTTATCTTGCATTTGTCGCGACGCTGCTCGGCTATAGCCTCTGGAGCCGGTTGCTATCACGCTACCCGGCCGGGCAGGTTGCGCCGTTTTCACTGCTCGTACCGATCGTCGGCCTTGCTTCGGCGTCAGCGTTTCTCGGTGAGCAATTGAGCGTCGCGCAGGCTACAGGCGCAGCACTTGTGATGGCGGGACTGGCCGTTAACGTGTTTGGTGGCCCCTTGCTGCAGCGATTGGTCTCGGGGCGTTGAATCCGGGTAGTGACCGTTTTATAAGCCGATCATAAAAAAACGGCGCCATTTATGAAGATACTTAAGGCACGATTGTTCGAGCCAGTTGTTGTGAACTAGCTCGCGAAGTTCGGCTGCCCTTGTGTTGACGCACACGCATTTATCGACTCACCAACATGCTCGATTCGGGTGAACGAGCCCCTGTCCACGGGCAAGCATCCCTGCGCCTGAGATCCCCTCCGGCGCGGCTCCCTCTGGATTCTTCAAGATCTGCAAGGGGCAGACATACGCGCTCTGCGCGACCTCTAGCTGCACGGTGCTGAACCAGGTGGCCTACTGCAAATGCGACGTCAAAAAGGGAGACAGCATCAGCTTGCCACTGCGCGTCGACGACAAGGACGTTTGCTCGATAAATCGACGGGGGCATGTCGCCGCTGCTCGAGTGCGTTGCTCCGTCTCAGTAGTTATCCATGGTGTGCGCTCCACCCCGTTGGGATAAGGCCAAGCGAGCCCCGGTTTCACCGCGTCGGCGGTGCATCCGGATCAACGCCGGCTCCATCCGGTGCGGCGACTTCCGCGCAAACAGGCAAGGTGAACTGAAACACGGCGCCACGCGGCACATTCGGTTGCGCTGAGAGTCGTCCCCCATACGTGTCGATGATCGAGCGGCAGATCGACAAGCCCATGCCCAACCCGCTCGCCTTAGTCGTATAAAACGGATCGAAGACGTGGTCGATCCCATCGGCGGCCAGTCCCGGACCGGAGTCCGCGACGGCGATCGATACGCTGTTACCGGAGTCTGCGGCCGTGCCAATGCGCAACGTGCGCGGTCCCTCGCTCGTTGCGCTCATGGCTTCGATGGCGTTGACGATCAAGTTGAGCATCACCTGTTGCAACTGCACGCGGTCTCCGGGAACAAGAGGCAAATGCTCGCCGAGCGTTGTCTGCACGGAGATGCCGTATTTCGCTGCTTCGCCACGCGTGAGCTCAATCACTTCACAGACTGCCTCGTTGATGTCGACGCTGTCCTGACGCGGGGGCGCTTTCTTGATGAGATCGCGAATCCGCCCGATGATGTCGCCGGCCCGCATCGCGTCAGCGACGATGCGCTCGAGCGCATCTGTCGCTTCATCGACATTCGGCGGCTTGGCACCGAGCCAGCGTAAGGCGGCCGCAGCGTTAGCCGCCGCCGCGCCGATCGGCTGCTTGACCTCATGGGCAATCGAGGCCGTCAGCTGCCCCATTGTCGCGGCGCGGTTCGCGTGCGCAAGTTCCGTCTGCATCTCGCGTAGATCCGCTTCTGCCCGTTTGCGCTCGCTCAGATCGAGCACGAACGCGACACCTTGGGTCCCATGCTCTTCGAACATTGCCACGCCGATGAGCACCGGCACACGGCTGCCGTCCTTCCTGAAGTACTCCTTCTCGAAAGGCTGTAATGTCCCCGTCGCCTTGAGTGCGGGCACCCACTCCAGCCTGTCGCGCTCGAGCCACTCAGGTGGGGTGAGCTCCGTCCAGCGCAGACGTCTCGCTCTCAGATCGTCACGCTCGTAGCCCACGATACGCAGAAACGCGTCATTGGCTTCAAAAATCCGACCCTCGAGATCAAAAATGCAGATGCCGACGATGTTCGCGTCGACGAGGCGCCCGATCTTCGCTTCGCGCTCGGCGAGGTCGCGGTACAAACGGGCGTTCTCCAGCGCGATCGCGGCCTGCGAGGCGAGCAGCTTCAGCACCGCTATACGCGTTGGATAAAACACGCGGGGCGCAAGGCTATTTTCCAGGTAGAGCACGCCGATCAGCTTGGTCTGCGCGAGCAGCGGCAGGCACAGAATAGAGCGCGCCCGCCGCTGCCGGATGTAAGGGTCGGCGGCAAACGGGGAGTCAGTCGCGGCATCATCAATGATCACGCTTTCTGCGGTGCGCAGAACATAGTAAAGGACCGACTCCGGCAGCACATTCGCCACGGGCTGGTCGCATAGCTGCACCCGAACCATATCGCCGCGGGTCGTGGCTTCCGCCTCGAGTCGTGGCTCCCCTTCACGCGCCAGAACGAGCAGCCCTCTTTCAGCGCCGGCCTGCTCGAGTGCGGTTCTCAAAAGCGCATCGATCAGTTTAACGAGGACGATCTCACCCGAAACGACCTGCGAGACCTTGATCACCGTCGCGAGGTCGAGCTGGTCGACGGACGTCCCGATGGTGTCGGTCGGCCTGACAGCGGGCAGATCATCCTTGAGCCGAGGATAGGACTGGTCGAGCTGCCTGACCTTGGCGTCGGCCCCCCAGCGCGCGTAGCAGTAGCGGGCGTTTCTAAGATACGCATAGGAAATCGTCTTGAAGCCAAGCTGGGCGTAGAAGCGCGCAGCCCGTTCGTTGGCGATGGCCTCGTTGTGGACAAAGCCGTTGTCCTGGGCCGAGCGGATGGCCTTTTCGTAAAGGTCCATCGCATCCCGATCGCGGCCGTCAAGGCGGGCCATCTCGGCGCCCACCAACGCCGCGCGATCTGCAAAGTTTTCCGGACAGTTCTCGGCCCACGTCTCGAGCTGATGGTGGTCCGAGGCCAGGGCCTCCCGATGCCGAGCTCGTTCATCGGCCGATGCCACGTCGCACTGCGCTGCTCGCGCGAGCGCGTCATAAAAGTGATATTCAGCCATTTCAAAGAATGACGTCGACGTCCAAAGCAGCTGTTGCGCCCTCGATGCCGCCTCGAGGGCAGACTCGCAATCATTCGCGTAGACGCGCGCTTGCAACTTGCGAATCCAATACCAGCACCCTGCAAACCCCACACGCGGATCATTCTGCGAATGATGTTCGAACCGGCTCTCGTCGAACCGTTCATCATTGAAGAAGCCAAACTTGGACGTCAGGCCACGCAGCGTCCGGATCAGACCGAGCTGGGCAACGAGCGTGCCGATCATCGTCCCGTACTGAGCTTTCTGAACGAATTCAAGCCCGTGCTCGGCTTCTATCTGCACCTCGCTCAGCGGATCGCCAGCGGCGAGCAGATTCGTGACGAGGTGGCTGCAGCTATACGCCGCAAAGGTGAAGTCGCCGGTTTTGTTTGCGATGTCAAAGGCGCAACGCACCAACGCCCGGCCGCTCTGGATGGGCTGCGTCCAAGGCATGACAATCGTCGCGAAGGACATGTAAACGCGAGCCTGATAGCGATGCAGCCCGCGCTTATCCACCAAATCGTAGCCGAGCCGGCCGAATCGGAATCCTGTCTGGTAATCGCCAAAGTACGGCCCCAAAATCATGCCAAGCCAGATATAAGCGAAGCACGATCCATCACTGCTGCCATGTTCGAGGCTGATATTGACCATCCGGCAAATCACCAGAGCGATCAAATTCTTGTCGGTGAGCATGGCTGACGTCACGACCTCGATTAGCACATTGAGGTTCGCGCGGGCCTCTAAGTCATTCATGAGCGGCAAGTCAATCAATGCTTCGATCGAACGGTCACCGAGCTGACGCCATATTTGCTCGTATTCCTGCCTGACCTCGTCATGGGTGGGATGCGACGACCAGTGGGTGCCTCTGTGGCGTTGGTAATCGAGGCATACCTCGACACCGAGGTCGCTCCGGTCCATTGTCGTGTAAAGGGTCATACACAGACAAGCGACGGCGGCGGTGTCAACGAGGTTCCTCGCGTGCTGGGCCAGCAGCGTAAGCCGCTCTTGCGCCGCGGCCAGGTCTGTCGTCACTAGCTCGCACTCAGCACGGTGGTACTCGAGCGCAAACGTGAGTTCGTAACACCGCTCCCATCGGTCATCCGCCAGCAACCTCGCCCCGGCAGCGAGGTAAGTGAGGGCCGCGGCATGGGCCGCAGCGGCCTTGGCGCGTTCGCCGGCGCGCAGATTGAGCTCCGCGATGCGTTCGCGCTCGTCAGGCGCGTCGACGAGCGCAGCGCCGTGGTTGAGCTGGGTGACGATATCGAAGATCCGTTCGGTGACCTGCTCGGCGGGCAGACTGGACGAGAGGATTCGGCCGATGCGCAGGTGCCGCTCGGGCCGCGCCGCCTCGGGGATCAACGAGTAGGCCGCCTCCTGAACCCGGTCGTGCAGGAAAGCGTAGGTTTCGTCCCCACGAAGCACCAGGCCCGCCCGCACCGCCGCCCAAAGCGCGGCATCGATCGACTCGGCGGATCGCCCCAGAATGAACGCGAGCTCGGCGAAGTCCGCGGTGTTGCCGAGTGCGGCCAGCCATTGCAAGGCCTCCTGCGCCTCCGGTGGCAGTCTGACGAGCTTGCTCACCATCAGCTCCACCACGTTGTCGGTATAGCCCTTGGCGAGGATGCGCTTCAGCCCCCAAAACCAGCGTCCCGCCCCGGGACTGAAGACGAGCAGCTTCTCCTCGGCCAAGGCGGTCAGAAACTGGATCGTGAAGAACGGATTGCCACCGGTCTTGGCGTAAACCAGGTCCGCCAGGGGGGCCACCGTCTTAGGGGTGCACCGGAGCCCGTCCGCAACGAGACGCCCGACGTCCGCACGCGTCAGGGGCGACAGCACGATCTCGCTCACCCGTCCGCCCGAGCGCCGGATCGTCTTCAGGTGACGCGCCAACGGATGGGTCGGGCCCACTTCGTTGTCCCGAAACGCGCCCAACAGCAGCAACGATCCCACGTCCGACTGGATCGTCAGATCGCCGAGCAGGTCCAGAGTCGCCGCATCCAGCCACTGCAAATCGTCCAGGAACAACGCCAACGGATGCTCCGGCCGGGCGAACACGCCCAGCAGGCGGCGCAACACCAGCTGGAAACGGCGCTGCGCGTCTTGCGGCGGCAGCTCCGGCACCGGTGGCTGCGGGCCGATCAGCAGCCCCAGCGTGGGGATGAGGTCAGCCATCAGCTGGCCGTTCGGCCCCAGTGCCTCCCGCAGCGCCTCGCGCCAAGGCACCAGTTCATCATTGCTCTTGCCCAGCAGCGAGCGCGCGAGATCCTGGAGCGCGTGGGCGAGCGTCGCATAAGGGATGTCGCGCTTGTACTGGTCAAACTTCCCGGCGGCAAAGAGCCCCCGCGTCGGCACCAGCGCCTTGTGCAACTCGTTGACCACCGAGGACTTGCCAATGCCGGAATAGCCGGACACCAGTACGAGTTCCGGTCCGCCGCTCGCGGCCACGCGGTCGAACGCGGCAAGGAGAGCCGCGATCTCGCGCTCGCGGCCGTATAGTTTTTCAGGGATCAGCAGGCGGTCGGGCGTGTCCTTCTTGCCCAGCCGGAAACGGTCAATACGACCGTGGCGCTCCCACTCATCCAAACACCGCCGCAGATCGTGCTCAACGCCGTTCGCGGTCTGGTAGCGCTCCTCGGCGGTCTTGGCGAGCAACTTCATGACAATGGCCGAGACGGCCCCCGGCACGCTCGCAAGCCGCTTCGCGGGCGGGACCGGACGGCGCGCGATATGGCAGTGCACCCACTCCAAGGGATCACCGGCGGTGAAAGGCAGGGTGCCCGTGAGCATCTGGTAAAGCGTGACGCCCAATGCGTAGAGATCGCTGCGCGCATCGACCGAGCGGTTCATGCGCCCGGTCTGTTCGGGGGCCATATAGGCGAGCGTGCCAGCGATGGTCTCCGGAGGCTCGGGTGCCTGCCGCTCGCTGGGCAGGCGTGACGCAATGCCAAAGCCGGTAAACCGCACCTCGCCGTTCGCGTCTACGAGAATATTGGCCGGCTTGAGGTCCTTGTGGATCAGGCCACGCTGGTGCACTTTCGCGAGTGCGGTGACGATGCTGATAGCTAGGCGCAAGAAGCGCCCCGTTTCCAAAGGCGCCGTCAGGAGGCCGGCGAGCGGCTCGCCGCCTGGGTCCTCGAACAGCAGGAGCGTGCGACCGCCTTCGCGCACCAGTTCCAGCGGCCGTGCCGCCCACGCACTGTCGAGTTGGTCCTTTAAGCGGTACTCGTGCGCGAGGCGCTCCAGGCTCGCCAAGGTCGGGTGCTCGGCGGTGGGCTGCGCGGCAAGCACCGCGCTGCGCCCGCCGTCAGCCATCCGCCACCCCGTCCGGCAGAGTGCGCGTTCGCCGTCCTCCCATAACACCTGAAAGCCGCTATCGCCAAGCGCCGCAAACCGCAGAGACGGATCCACCCGGTGGCCTCCATCGCTAAGCCGGTTACCGCTTATCGGCCGAAAAAGCGTGCCGGACATGCCGGACCGGTAAGAAGATAGTCTGCCACAGCTGATTACGGTTGTACGAAACGTTTAGCACTCGAAGACTGGGGGCGGCCATGCCCTGATTCCAAGTCAGCCTCAGACGCCCCATACGCTTTCCGCAGCATCGCTTGGCGCAAAATCCAGATTTTCAACACGCATCAAGAGGCGAGAGCCAAGCCAGATATCCGCCGTCGGGGCTGAGTTGGGGGGCGCCTTGACAGGCGCAAACAAGATACGCTTGGGAGATAAAGCTTCGCTTCCGTTGCAAAATGCGATCTAGAGCATCCGCCGCATTAAAGGCGTCGCGCGAAGTATTGTCGAAGCGGAAGCGGACGTCTGATCTTGTCGATACTGCTGATCTGATCGTCGTGCCCGAGGCGTCGAACGCCTTTATCCGCTACTGCGCGGCACCGACGAGGCTGAGGACAGAAGTCAAAATAGTCGGCCAGCGTTCATTCTGAACGCGAACATAATGAGGCTGAAAACTGACCATTTGGCCACACCGCGAAAGCCGATACCGAGCGAAGCCAATATAACCAAACCGTTGGAGCGACCCGTGTACCTATTTGAACCTGTTGTCCTGACTACTCCACGTCTTATTTTGCGGCCGCTTCGTGACGAAGACGCACAGGCGCTGTTCGAGGTCTGGTCGGATGTGGACGCAATGCGCTATTTTTCATTTCCGGCAATGACTTGCCTTGATCAGGCAAGGGAGCGCGTTGCGTCTAAGCTGAGGCCGTCCGCCGCTAACGGTGAAACCCTGATTTGTGTTCTCGAGCTACGGGCAACCAGTGAAGTGCTTGGGGATTGCGCTCTCTTTCGTGCAGACGAGCAATGCCGGCGTGCGGAAATCGGCTTTAGTCTGCAACGCAAGTTTTGGGGAATGGGATATATGAGCGAAGCGGCTTCCGCCGTGATTGAGTACGCGTTTGACACGTTGAATTTGCGTCGAATCGAGGCGGATATCGACCCGCGCAATGTCGCCTCAGCGCGCCTTCTCGATCGGCTCGGATTTGTCCGTGAAGGACTGCTGCGTGAACGCTGGATAGTGGGTGATGAGGTGTCAGATAGCGCCCTGTACGGGCTACTCAAGAGTGATCGTCGACAACTCTGACATCAAGAAAAAACAAAGGTCCGGCCGCTCTCAGCGGGCCGGACCTGTGCTCTGTATAAGAGAGCGCTTAGAACGACGTACCGATCTGGAACTGGAACTTCTGGTACTGGTCGCCCGCATGCTTTGTGACTGGCAGAGCGAAGTCGAGCTTGAGCGGGCCAATCGGCGAAATCCACTCTAGGCCCATACCATAGCTGTAGCGCAAGCCGTTCGAGCCGGTCGAGCTGCCCTCGCTGCCCCAGACGTTACCACCGTCGAAGAACGTGAAGACGCGCAGCGTGCGGTCATAGCCAGTGCCAGGCAGCGGGAACGTGAGCTCGATATTGCCGACGATCATCTTCGAGCCGCCGATCGGGTCTCCCGTCGAGGTGTCGCGTGGCCCCAGCGATCCTGGCTCATAACCTCGAACCGAGCCGATACCGCCCGCATAGTAGTTTTCGAAGATTGGGTACGGATTGCCCTGGAGACCATTACCGTAACCGCCTTGGAAATTGAGCCCAAGCACGAAGCCGCGCGCGAACGAGTAGTAATACTGCGCCTGCACGTCGGCTTTGTAGAACGATACGCGCGTGAGCGGGCTGCTGTACTCGGCATTGGTCTGCACGTTGTACCCGCGGCTCGGCACAAGGGCGCTGTCACGCGTGTCACGCGACCAGCCCACCGTGAGCGGCACAACGTTCGACACTCGGCCGAACTGATTCACGTAGTCGATATAACTCTGCGGCGTCGTCGAATCGACATCGAGCCGGTACTGCTCGAAACCCGTTCCGAAGTAGACCATATCGGCTTCCGAAAACGGAATGCCAAACTTCAGGTCGCCACCGAGGTTGATGATCCGGAAACTCGTGTCGGTCGTGCTCGAGTAATACAGCGGCATCGTCGTCCGGTAATAGACGTCGGTGATGCGCTTGATACCGTCGATCGTGAAGTACGGATCGACCTGCGTGAGCGTCAGCGTGCGGTAAATCGTCGACGTATTGACGTTGAGCGAAAGGCTCGTCCCCGAACCGAAGACGTTGTCTTGCGAAATGCCAGCCGAAATGATCGGCCCTTCGCCCGATCCGTAGCCAAGACCCAGCGTAATGGAGCCCGTCGGCTTCTCGGTCACCTTCACGTCGACGTCGACTTCGTCAGTCGTTCCCGGCACAGGTGTCGTCGTCACGTCGACATCGGTGAAGTAGCCAAGGCGGTTGATGCGATCCTTCGAAAGCTGCAACCGGCTCGAATCGAACCATGCGCTTTCCATTTGACGCATCTCACGTCGAACCACCTCATCGCGCGTGCGCGTATTGCCGGTAATGTTCACGTGGCGCACATAGACGCGACGACCCGGCGTAACCTGCAGCGTCATCGCGACTTTATGGTGCTGCTGGTCGATATCAGGTTGTGCGTTAACCGTTGCAAACGCGTAGCCGTATTCACCCAGTTTGTCGACGATGGCCTTCGTCGAAGCCTGCAGCTGCTCGGCCGAAAACAGCTGACCCGGCTTGATCTTGATGAGCTTTTGCAACTCCGGCCCGCGATCAAGCAGATCCCCCGCGAGCTTGATGCTCGAGAGTCGATAGGGCTCGCCTTCATGTACCGTCAGCGTGAGGTACATGTCTTTCTTGTCCGGCGAGATCGAAACCTGCGTCGACTCAATATTGAACTCGAGATAACCCCGGTTCAGGTAGTACTGGCGAACGTGCTCGAGGTCCGTCGTCAGCTTGTCTTTCGAGTACAGATCGTTCTTCGTGTACCAGGAGAACCAGTTCGGCGTCGAAAGCTGCATCTCGTCGCGCAGCGTGCGCGTACTGAACACGCGATTGCCGACAAAATTCACTTGGCGAATCTTGGCGCTCGGCCCCTCTATCACGGAGAAAAGAATCGAGACGCGGTTCTGGTCGACAGGCGTCACGGTCGTCTTGACCTCGGCCGCGTAAAAACCGCGCGTCAGATACTGGCGCTTCAACTCCTGCTCGGCACGATCGACGAGCGCCTTATCGTAATAGCGGCCCTGCGCAAGGCCAACGCCGCTCAGTGCCTTGAGCAGCGCATCCTTTTCGAACTCGTGAAGTCCGCCAAAGTCGATTTCGGAAATAGCTGGCCGCTCGACGACATGAACGACGACCACGTCGTTATCGGTCGAGATACGAACGTCATTGAAAAAGCCCGTTTCGTAAAGGGCTCGAATTGCGTCGGAGGCTTTATCGTCGGTAAATGTGTCGCCCTGCTTGATCGGCAGGTACGAGAAAACGGTACTCGGCTCGATGCGCTGCAAGCCTTCGATACGAATATCACGCACGACGAACGACGCTTGAGCATGCGCCGAAGGCACGACGACCGCACCAAGGACGGCGGTGACCGCGGCACTCAGCGCTCTCGCAGCCGGCCGCCCTCTCTCGTGACGCCCGCGCGAGAAACGAATCTGCCACATGTCGAAGCTCCTGCAACCTATGCATGATGTCAAGAGTCCGACAGCTTAAGGGGTGCCCTCTTCGCAAGGATTACACAGACGTTACCATTATTACCATCCATTACTTTTGCAAGATTTGGCAAGATCTGAAAGCCCGATGCGCAACGCATTATTCAGGAAAGTGCAGGCAATGACGTGTGCAGGCGCCCTAAGGACAATCCACGTGGGCGCCGCATCCGCTTAACGCGTGCTTATACGGTGTAATCAAGTGCAACATGCTTGCGCGAAAAGTGGACTAATCTCGTTGCGCCAGCAGGCGCCCCCCACGGTGATCGCAACAATGCTCCCCGTGCCTCACGCCCATGCAACGATGGGTACCGACGATTGAAGGTTAGCTGATGTACTACCCCATGACGATTGAAGCGGTGACCGAATCGGACACCGATGCGGTGCAATTCTCGATCGACAATCGTTCATCACTCCTGCGCGCGAGCGACGTCGATACGCTGATTGAGCAACTCATACGCTTGCGCGCGGACATGAATCCCCCGCAACCGGCCAAGCCGTTTGTCGCGCATGATTACCCACTAGAGGTCGATCCTTGCTGGCAAGTGGAAAGAAGCCCGATGTACGACGGGCCTGTCCTGCTCATGCGGCATGCCGGCGCCGGCTGGATTGCGTACATGCTGACGCTGGCAAGCGTTGCTCAGCTTAGTGAGGTGTTATCGGAGCAACCGGCACTGACTGCGCCCGCCGACATGCTCGTCAACTGAAGTCGGTTTCAGTGCGATGTCGATATCCCGGTAATTGCGGCATATCTGCGCGCCATTATGCTTGTTCTGGCGCGTTGAACGCTTGATGCGACCAATCGGGCTTGACGGTTTTCCGTGCCGCCCCTAGCCGACCAGACCTAAATAAAACGCCACGCCGTTTATGCAAACGGCGTGGTAAAGCCGCCTGCCTCCGAGGACAAAAGTTGCATGCAGGCGGGACATGGAGCCCGAAGAAGGCCCATGCCTCCGAATCTTTTGCATCAGACTCAACTGCGAATCTAAACTCGCAGCGATTAAACGATCACTTCATCTACTCGCCGTCATGCGAGACCACCACTCTGCGCATTCCGAAACGAATACCACGAGCAAAGCGCGCTTTAAATAAAGTACCGAATGGCGAACGCAATCTGCAATGCAGCCCGTGACGCGCCTTGTCGAGGACGGCCGATTATCCAGCTCCAGTGCCGCACCAACAAAATGACGAAGGTGACGCGCAAATGACTGTTGGTGCGGAGAATACTCTAAATCCACCACGAAAGAAACCCCGATTTTCGACGATTCGCTGCATTTTAGGGCATCAGAAAAAACGAATTGTTTTTTCGCGATTACGTACGAATTACCGATTCCCGTATTGGGTATGCTCACAAACACAATCAATAACCCGTGGTCAACCCCGTCTTTTTGTTAAACCATCATTGAAACTTTATGGAAGGTTTTCCCGAAGACACGTCGCCAAGCATCACAAAATCGAGGCTCAAAGCCGTGGCCGGGCATGCGCTACAGCAAAAACAAAGCGCCCCGGGGCGATTGCCCCGGGGCGCTTCTCATTGGCTCGGTCGTTCAGTCAGATCGCGGTCAAAATCGACCTTCGATCAGCGCTCCGAGATGGGCTTCGCGTCACGTAGCGCGTGGCCCACGAAGAGCTGGCGCGGCCGACCGATCTTCTGCTCCTCATCGCCAATCATCTCGTTCCATTGCGCAATCCAGCCGACCGTACGGGCCATCGCAAAGATACAGGTGAACATCGAAGTCGGGATACCCAGCGCACGCTGGACGATGCCCGAATAAAAGTCGACGTTCGGGTACAGCTTGCGCGAGACGAAGTACTCGTCTTCAAGCGCGATCTTCTCGAGCTGCATCGCAAGCGCAAAGAGCGGATCGTCATGCAAGCCCAGCTCCTGCAGTACTTCGTAGCAGGTCTCACGCATGAGCTTCGCGCGCGGATCATAGTTCTTGTACACGCGGTGGCCAAAGCCCATCAGCTTCACGCCCGAGTTCTTGTCCTTGACCTGCTTGATGAACCCCGGAATGTTGTCGGGCGAGCCGATTTGCTCGAGCATATTGAGCGCCGCCTCGTTCGCACCGCCGTGCGCCGGGCCCCACAGACAAGCGATACCGGCCGCGACACACGCGAACGGATTGGCACCCGATGAGCCGGCAAGACGCACCGTGGACGTCGAGGCGTTTTGCTCGTGATCCGCGTGCAGAATGAGAATCCGATCCAGCGCGCGCACGAGCACGTCGTTGATCTGATATTCCTCGCAGGGGTTCGAGAACATCATGCGCATGAAGTTCGCGCTATACGAGAGGTCGTTCTTCGGATAAACGAACGGCTGCCCGATGCTGTACTTGTATGCCATCGCAACAAGAGTCGGCATTTTCGCGATCATCCGGATTGCGGAGATATCGCGGTGACGCGGATCGTTGATGTCGAGCGAATCGTGATAGAACGCCGACAGCGCGCCGACCGCCGCGACAAGTACGGCCATCGGATGCGCATCGCGTCGAAAGCCGCGGAAAAAGAACTGCATCTGCTCATGCACCATCGTATGCCGCATGAGCGTGCTCACAAACTCGGCTTTCTGAGATGCGTCCGGCAAATCGTCTTTGAGCAGCAAATAACAGGTTTCGGGGAAATCCGCGACTTTCGCAAGTTCTTCAATCGGATAACCACGGTACAACAACTCGCCCTTGTCTCCGTCGATGTACGTGATCGACGAGTTGCACGATGCCGTCGACATGAAGCCGGGGTCATACGTGAATTTGCCTGTTTGGCCGTAAAGCTTTCGGATATCGATGACGTCCGGGCCCAACGTGCCCTTGTAGATAGGCAGTTCGACGCTGGGCGAATTGTCGCTGAAGGACAGTGTGGCTTTGACATCTGACGGAGTCATAGCATCCTCAATCAAGTTGGTTTCCGGTCAAGCGCTAACAGCGCCCCATATGCAGCGCTCACACGGCGCGCAACAGCCCCAGCACCCGGATAACCGCCGGGTCGGAAAAATTGCCTTCCGGTTCCTTGCGAGCAAGAAGCAAGTCCATCAGGTCGTTGTCACCCAGCTCAAACAAGCGCGTAAGCGCGCCGACGTCATCGTCGCTGAGGTTATCTTCGTAACGGTTAAAAAACCGCTCGAAGATGAGGTCGTTCTCCAGCAAACCGCGCCGCGCGCGCCAGCGCAGGCGTGCGCGACGAAGCGGGTCCGACTGATGTGAGGTTTCATCCATCTTAAACAGTACGGCGCACCATCAGTTCTTTGATCTTGCCGATGGCCTTTGTTGGGTTGAGCCCCTTCGGGCAGACGTCGACGCAGTTCATGATCGAATGGCAACGGAAAAGCCGATAAGGGTCTTCCAGATTGTCCAAACGCTCCGCCGTCGCCTCATCGCGGCTGTCCGCAATGAAGCGATAGGCCTGCAAAAGGCCCGCCGGGCCGACGAACTTGTCTGGGTTCCACCAGAAGCTCGGGCACGACGTCGAACAGCTAGCGCACAGAATACACTCGTAGACGCCATCAAGCTCGTCTCGCTCCTCAGGCGACTGCAATCGCTCCTTTTCGGGCGGCGGCGTGTCGTTGATCAGGTACGGCTTGATCGAGTGGTACTGATTGAAGAAATGCGTCATGTCGACGATAAGATCGCGCACCACCGGAAGGCCGGGCAACGGACGCAGGACAATCTTGTGCGGCAGATCGTTCAGATTGGTGAGGCAAGCCAAACCGTTCTTGCCATTGATATTCATGGCGTCCGATCCGCACACGCCTTCGCGGCACGAGCGGCGGAACGAGAGCGTCTCGTCCATCGCCTTGAGCTTGACCAGCGCATCGAGCAGCATCCGCTCATGCTCGATATCAAGCTCATAGGTTTGCATCCGTGGCGCAGCGTCCTGGTCGGGGTCGTAGCGGTAGATCTCAAAAATGCGTTTTGCCATCTCTGCTGTCCTTGAATGAGCCGTCTCAGAACGTACGCGCCTTCGGCGGCACCGATTCCACCGTTAGCGGCGTCATGTGCACAGGCTTGTAGTCGAGCCGATCGCCTTCGCTGAACCACAGGGAGTGGCGCAGCCAATTCACGTCGTCGCGGTGCTCGTAGTCGCTGTGCGCATGCGCACCCCGGCTTTCCTTGCGCGCTTCGGCCGACACCATCGTTGCGCGCGCAACCTCGATCAGGTTGGCCAGTTCGAGCGCTTCCACGCGCGCCGTGTTAAAGACCTTCGATTTGTCCTTCAGATGAACGTGGCTGGCGCGCTCGGTCAGTTCCTTGACCTTGCTGACCCCTTCGGAAAGGAGCTTCGACGTGCGGAAAACCCCTGCGTGCGCCTGCATCGTCGAGCGGATATCGCCTGCGATCGCCTGCGTATATTCGCCAGAGCTCGAGCGGTCGAGCTTGTCGAGACGCGCGAGCGAAAAATCAGCCGCACCGGCCGGCAACGGCTTGTGCTCCTTGATTTCCTTCACGTGCTTGACGATGTGATTGCCAGCCGCGCGGCCGAACACGACGAGGTCAAGCAGCGAGTTGGTGCCGAGGCGGTTCGCACCATGCACCGAAACGCAGGAGCATTCACCCACCGCGTAGAAACCGTTGATCGGCTCCTCGTGGCCCTTCGGGGTGCCGACGACTTGACCATGGATGTTCGTCGGAATCCCACCCATCTGGTAATGGATGGTGGGCACCACAGGAATCGGCTCCTTGATGCAGTCGACATTCGCGAACTTCAACGCAATCTCGCGGATCGACGGCAGACGCTTCATGATCGTTTCAGCGCCGATATGAGAAAGGTCGAGCAGAACGTGATCCTTGTTCGGACCCACACCACGGCCTTCCTTGATTTCCTGGTCCATCGAGCGCGAAACGAAATCGCGCGGCGCCAGATCCTTGAGCGTCGGCGCGTAGCGCTCCATGAACCGTTCACCGTTGGCGTTGCGCAAGATGCCGCCTTCGCCGCGCACGCCTTCGGTGATGAGCACGCCAGCGCCTGCCACGCCCGTCGGATGAAATTGCCAGAATTCCATGTCCTCGAGCGCAATGCCCGCGCGAGCAGCCATGCCGAGGCCATCGCCCGTATTGATGAACGCGTTCGTCGACGCCGCGAAGATACGGCCGGCGCCGCCCGTGGCGAAGAGTGTGCATTTGCCTTCGAGAATGTAGACGTCACCCGTCTCCATTTCGAGCGCAGTCACGCCGAGCACATCGCCATCCGCATCGCGGATCAGGTCGAGCGCCATCCATTCGACAAAAAACTGCGTCTTCGCCGCGACGTTTTGTTGATAAAGCGTGTGCAACAGCGCGTGGCCGGTGCGGTCCGCAGCGGCGCAGGCGCGCTGTACGGGCTTTTCACCGTAGTTCGCGGTGTGGCCGCCGAACGGGCGCTGATAGATCGTGCCGTCGGCGTTGCGGTCAAACGGCATGCCGAAGTGCTCGAGCTCATAGACGACGTTCGGTGCCTCCCGGCACATGAACTCGATCGCATCCTGATCGCCGAGCCAGTCGGAACCTTTTACCGTATCGAAGAAATGGTAATGCCAGTTGTCTTCGCTCATGTTGCCGAGCGACGCACCAATGCCCCCTTGCGCGGCTACCGTGTGGGAGCGCGTAGGAAACACCTTTGAGAGCACACACACCGACAACCCCGCGCGCGCCAACTGCAGCGACGCACGCATCCCCGAACCACCCGCACCCACGATGACCACGTCAAAGCGGCGACGCGGCAGAGAATTCTTGATCGCAACCATTCTTTTACACTCTCCAGAGAATCTGTGCGGCGTAGCCTGCACAGCCGAGCAGCCAGACGATCGTCAGGGCCTGCAGGAAGAGCCGAATGCCGGTGGGCTTGATGTAATCCATCCAGATGTCGCGCACGCCAACCCACGCGTGATAAAGAAGCGCAAGCAGCGTAACGAACGTCGCGAGCTTCATCCACTGAGCGGCGAAGATGGACGCCCAACCGTCGTAGGAGAAATCGTGCGCGCCGAAAAACCAACCAAGCAGGATGACCGTGTACACAGCCATGATGACAGCAGTCACGCGCTGCGCGAGCCAGTCGCGCAAGCCGTAGTGTGCTCCGACGACAAGACGCTTCGATCCGATTCGATTGTTGGCTGCCATGTTTTTCAGAACACTCCGAACAGTTTGAGCGCGAACGCGATCGTCAATACCGACGAGGCGATGAACACGACGAAGGCCGTCTGCCGGCCGCCCTCCTTGCTGACAGCGCAGTGCAAATCCATGACGAGGTGACGGATGCCGGCGCAGAAGTGAAAGAGGAATGCCCAAGCGAGAACCAGCGCGATGAGCTTGACAACAATGTTGGAGAAGAACGACCGGAAGTCCTCAAAGGTCCGTACGGAAGTGAGGCTTTGATCGAAGAGGTAGAGCCAAAAGGGGAGAAAGAGAAACAGCAATGCACCGCTCACTCGATGCAAGATTGAGACGCGCCCTGCAGCAGGCAGACGATAAGCGGTCAAGATCTGACCGAGACCAATGTTCCGGTACTCAGGTCTCGTTTTTTTCACGGCTTCTGCCATTGCTAGACCCCTAACTTTAGTCAACCAACTTAACCGGCGGTGATTTTAACGCCTTTTCATACCGCAGCGCAGCGAAAAAGGCGCAAGAATCGTTGCGCAGGAAGGAAAAATGCTCCTTCCCCACGACTCCGGACAACGCGCGCTCGGCACGCGTCAGCAAGCCTTCAGCTCAAGTCGTTCTGATAGTAGTACCCCGTCGTGACATACCATCCACGACGCACTTCAACAGGCCGATCGCCGTACGTATAGGCGACGCGATCGACAGACAGCAAAGGAAACCCCTCGGGCACGCCGAGCAGCGCGGCAACGGCGGATTCGGCCGCCACAGCCCGGATTTTCTCGGAAGCGCGGATCATGCGTGTCCCGAACTCCGCTTCGAACATGGCATACATCGGCCCCTTGTACTCTGAGAGCCGCTCGAACGTGAGCCCTCGGAACATGGCACCCGGCAACCAGATTTCGTCAAATACGGTCGTCGCACCATCGAACTGCAACAAGCGCTTAATCTGGACTACAGGATCGGCCGGCTTGAGATCCAACTGACGCGCGATCTCGGCGGGCGCACGCAGGCGCCGGCACTCGAGCACCTTGCTCAAGTGCGGGTGCTCTGCGCCGTCATCGGCCAGCAATCTCAAAAAGCGGAAGTGGGCACGGTCCTCGTTGTGCGTTGCAACGAACGTGCCCTTACCTTGGCGGCGGACGACTAGGTTTTCGGCGGCCAGTTCATCGATGGCCTTCCTTACAGTGCCTTGACTGACTTTGTAGCGCGCGGCGAGCTCCACTTCGCTCGGGATGATCTCGCCCGGCTTCCACTCGCCCGCATCGAGGCTTTGCGTGATCAACCCCTTGATTTGCTGATAAAGCGGGCTGAACGTCGCCGCAGGCACGTTATCCCCCCCCTCGCCGGATGTGCCGCGAGGGTTGGCAGAGTTGGGCTGATTCGCATTCATGCCGCGCATTTCAACATAAAGGGGGCTTGTGCGTCCAGGGTATTTTACTCATCAATTCCTGTGTCTTATATAAGACATAAGACATAGTTGACTTTGATCTGACACCCTCCTAAACTGCGTCGCGGACAACGGTGTCGGGCGTGCTTGGCAAAGGGTTTCGCCCCGTAAACTCGACGTCTGACGGCAACGCGATTGATGCCTCCGAGGACCGAAAGGTCTTGCACGGATTATGCAATGGCACGAGGGCGCGTCGGGGCCGGCAGACGGTTGTTGGGCTTAAGCCTGCTCGAGTTCGCCAGCGAGCTTTCGCTTCCGCCCACGCTTTGCTTAACGCGCATAGAATGGCGTTTCCGCAAGCGTTAAGACGCCCCCAACGCATCAATATGCATCGTCCTGGAGAGTTCAATGGCTAAGCCCGTAAAACGCGTTGCCGTTACCGGCGCCGCAGGTCAAATCGGTTACTCGCTGCTCTTTCGCATCGCGAACGGCGACCTGCTAGGCAAGGATCAACCCGTCATCCTGCAGCTGCTCGATCTGCCGCAGGCGCAAGCCGCCGTCAAGGGCGTCGTGATGGAGCTCGAGGATTGCGCATTCCCGCTCCTGTCCGGCGTCGTCGTCACGGACGATCCGAAAGTCGCTTTCAAGGACGCCGACATCGCAATGCTCGTCGGTGCGCGTCCGCGCTCCAAGGGCATGGAGCGCAAGGATCTGCTGTCGGCCAACGCCGAGATCTTCACCGTGCAAGGCCGCGCACTTAACGAAGTGGCGAGCCGCGACGTCAAGGTGCTCGTCGTCGGCAACCCGGCCAACACGAACGCCTATATCGCAATGAAGTCGGCGCCCGATCTGCCGAAGAAAAACTTCACGGCGATGCTGCGCCTCGATCACAATCGCGCGCTGTCGCAGCTTGCAGCCAAGTCGAACAAGCCTGTCGCGTCGATCGAAAAACTGGCGGTGTGGGGCAACCACTCGCCGACGATGTACCCCGACTACCGGTTCGCCACGGCGGAAGGCCAAGCGGTTGCGAAGCTCATCAACGACGAAGAATGGAACCGCAACGTGTTCCTTCCGACGGTCGGCAAGCGCGGCGCCGCCATCATTGAGGCACGCGGCCTCTCTTCCGCTGCTTCGGCAGCTAATGCCGCCATCGACCACGTGCGCGACTGGGTGCTCGGCACCAACGGCAAGTGGGTCACGATGGGCGTGCCATCAGACGGCTCTTACGGCATCCCTGAAGACATCATCTACGGCGTGCCGGTGATTTGTGCAAACGGCGAGTACCAGCGCGTCACGGGTCTCGAAATCGACGCGTTCTCGCGCGAAAAAATGGATTTCACCTTGAAAGAGCTGCTCGAAGAGCGCGACGGCGTCCAGCACCTGCTCGGCTGACGCATGAGAGCCGGCCTTCCCTCTAACGAACAGAAGGCCGGCATCCCGATTTTGAAGCCGGACGGCCACACGCGCCTCGTCACATTGCATGTCGCCGCCCGCTGGCTTTGCTGTGGGCGTGACACACCGCTCGAACGTCGCCGGGACAGAAACGAGCGAACTGTGCGCCGATCCGTTTTTCTCGCGCGAACCGCGCCGCTCGAATCCATGCTGAGCGCCGCTCGTTCGAATTCCCCAACCTTGAACCTCTTTGACGCCGAAGATGCGCGCCCTCAGTCCCGCCGAAGTGCTGTTTGATGGCGAAGCACCGCCTGCGATGCTCCCTGTCTGCGATCACTATGCAGGCAGCGAGAAGCTGATGCTCAAATCGCTTGCTCTGCAAGCGCAACTGGGGCCTGTCTTCGATGTCACGCTCGATTGTGAAGATGGTGCCCAGGTCGGCCGAGAATCCGAACATGCGGAGCTTGTCGCATCGCTGATCGGCAGCGAGCATGACCGATTCGGTCGCGTCGGTGTGCGCGTTCACAGTTTCGACAATCCGCATTGGCGCGACGACGTACGCCTCATTTTGCGCGCCGCCAAACGCGCACCGGCCTACATCACATTGCCGAAGGTCCGCAGCGCGGCTGACGCCGCCGAGATGTGCGCCTTTATTGAAGGCACGCGCCGCGAGCTCGGCATCGCGAAACCGATTGCAGCGCACGCCTTGGTCGAAACGCACGGCGCACTGCTTGACGTTTTTCGGCTGGCAGCGCTGCCGAGCATCGAAGCGCTCTCGTTTGGCGTCATGGACTTCGTCTCCGCACACGATGGCGCGATTCCCGATACTGCCATGCGCTCACCGGGCCAGTTCGACCATCCGCTCGTACGGCGCGCGAAGCTTGAAATTGCCGCTGCCTGCCATGCGTATGGTCGCGCCCCCTCCCATAACGTGAGCACCGAAGTGCGCGACATGCAAGTCGTCGCAAGCGATGCCGCACGCGCGCGCGATGAGTTCGGCTACACGCGGATGTGGAGCATTCACCCGGCCCAAGTGCCTGTCATCGTCGCGGCCTTCGCCCCACGCGACGATGCCATAGAAACGGCGGCCGACATCCTGTTGGCCGCCCAAGCCGCACAATGGGGCCCGATACGCCACGGCGACACCCTGCATGATCGCGCGAGCTATCGCTACTATTGGTCCGTGTTGCGCCGGGCACGCGCGACGGGGAAAATGCTGCCCCCCGAAACGGCGCCGCTTTTCGGCACGGATCTCGACTCTCGAGGAGGAGTGGATGATCATGAGCGAAGCCGATAACGCAACAGCCAGTCCCTCGGGCTTCAAGCCCAAGAAATCTGTGGCGCTTTCCGGCGTAACGGCAGGCAATACAGCGTTGTGCACGGTCGGACGCACCGGGAACGATTTGCACTATCGCGGCTACGACATCCTCGATCTCGCCACCACCTGCGAGTTCGAGGAGATCGCCTACCTGCTGGTGCATGAAAAGCTGCCGACACAGGCCGAGCTCGCCGCCTACAAAACCAAGTTGAAAGCGCTGCGCGGGCTACCCGCCAACGTCAAAGCAGCGCTTGAATGGGTGCCGGCCGGCGCGCATCCGATGGACGTCATGCGCACGGGCGTTTCCGCGCTCGGTACCGTACTGCCGGAAAAGGACGACCATCACCTCGCCGGCGCACGCGAAATCGCGGACCGCCTGATGGCCTCGCTCGGCTCGATGCTGCTTTACTGGTACCACTATGCGCACAATGGCCGGCGCATCGAGGTCGAGACGGACGACGATTCGATCGGCGGCCACTTCCTGCACTTGCTGCACGGCAAGGAACCGCCCAAATCGTGGGTCGAAGCGATGCATACGTCGCTGAATCTTTACGCTGAACATGAATTCAACGCCTCGACCTTCACGGCTCGTGTGATTGCCGGCACCGGCTCGGACATCTACTCCGCCATCACGGGCGCGATTGGTGCGCTGCGTGGGCCGAAGCATGGCGGCGCCAACGAGGCAGCATTCGAGATCCAGTCGCGCTACACAACGCCTGACGAAGCGGAGGCAGACATTCGCCGCCGCGTTGAGATGAAAGAAGTCGTGATCGGCTTCGGTCACCCCGTCTACACGATCTCCGATCCGCGCAACAAGGTCATCAAGGAGGTGGCCCGCAAGCTGTCGCGGGACGCCGGCGACATGAAGCTTTTCGATATTGCCGAGCGTCTGGAATCGGTGATGTGGGAAGCGAAGAGGATGTTTCCCAACCTCGACTGGTTCAGCGCCGTTTCGTATCACAGAATGGGCGTGCCGACGGCGATGTTCACGCCGCTCTTCGTGATCTCGCGCACGTCGGGTTGGAGCGCACATATCATCGAGCAGCGCATCGACAACAAGATCATCCGGCCCAGCGCAAATTACACCGGCCCCGAAAGTATGAAGTTCGTACCGCTAAATAGGAGAAAATAGCGGCCGCCGCGCCGCCGCGTGAGAGGCGTGCGGCGCCTGAGGTCTGTGCCCTCGCATTGTGTGCGGCGGCGCCGACGGCTCGTTATTCCACTCACTGCTTCTAAACCGAAGGTCCGGGATTCCCAATGAAGAAATTGCTGATCGCAACCCTTATCGGCAGCATCGCCGCAACGATGTCGCTCGCCGCCAACGCGCAAACGACGCAACCCGCCGCGCCGGCGCATGCTTCAGCGGCACATGCCAAACAACCTGTCCATAAGAAAACGGCCAAGGCGCCCGCGCCCAAGCATCGGCTCGTCAAGCGTAAGTCCGAAGAATCCGTCGCTAAGATGGATCCGGTTCCGGAAGGCGCAGTCCGCTATACGTGCAGCGAAGGGCATTCGTTCGAACTCAAGGGCGACATGTCGCGCGATCAGATCGTGACCGTGCATTGGGCAAACAAGAACTACAGCTTGCCGCGCGAGTCGACGACGACGGGCGCACAGCGCTTTCACGACGCCGCATCGGGTCTTGATCTCGTCGTGATTCCGACCAAGGTAATGCTGTTCTCCGACAGCGACAGCTCGCGTCTTGCGGATGAGTGCAAGACGGCCGAGATGGCGCAAGGCGGGGCTGCAACGACGCAATCAAGCGCGCTGAAGGGTCAATAACCGCGCTTTAACCAAAGAGGCCACACGATGACCGCTCCGATCTCGAATGTCCGGCCCGAACCGGACCAGGTGCTTGTCGATATTGCCGACTATGTCCTCAATTCCGAGGTCACGAGCGCGCTTGCGCTCGACACGGCGCGCAATTGCCTGATCGACACACTCGGCTGCGGGCTCGAGGCGCTCTCCTATCCGGCCTGCACGAAGCTGCTCGGGCCCATCGTGCCGGGCACGATCGTGCCCAACGGTGCGAAAGTGCCCGGCACGCCATTCCAGCTCGATCCCGTGCAGGCCGCATTCAACATCGGCACGATGATCCGTTGGCTCGACTTCAACGACACTTGGCTCGCGGCCGAGTGGGGTCATCCGTCCGACAACCTCGGCGGTATTCTTGCGACCGCCGATTGGCTCTCGCGCAATGCCGTCGCCGCAGGTAAAGCGCCACTCGTCATGAAAGACGTATTGGTCGCGATGGTGAAGGCACACGAGATTCAGGGCGTCATCGCGCTCGAAAATTCGTTCAACAAAGTGGGCCTTGACCATGTGCTGCTCGTCAAGGTTGCCTCGACGGCCGTAGTGGGACGAATGCTCGGACTCTCGCGCGAGGAGATCATCAACGCGGTATCGCTCGCGTTCGTCGACGGTCACGCGCTGCGCACTTATCGTCACGCGCCGAACACGGGCTCGCGCAAGTCATGGGCCGCGGGCGACGCAACGTCTCGCGCCGTGCGGCTTGCGCTGATCGCGAAGACGGGCGAGATGGGCTACCCCTCGGTGTTGACGGCCAGGACTTGGGGCTTTTACGACGTACTTTTCAAATGCAACGCATTCAAGTTTCAGCGACCGTACGGCTCGTACGTCATGGAGAACGTGCTTTTCAAGATTTCGTTCCCCGCTGAATTTCATGCACAAACTGCCGTCGAAGCAGCCATGACAATTCATGGCCTATTGAAGGCAAAAGGCAAAACAGCCGAGAACATTGCGAAAATCACCATTCGCACGCATGAAGCGGCCATTCGGATCATCGATAAAAAAGGGCCCCTCGATAATCCAGCCGACCGCGATCACTGCATTCAGTACATGGTTGCCGTGCCCCTACTTTTCGGACGGCTGACGGCCGCCGATTACGAAGACGCTGTGGCCGCCGATCCTCGCATCGACGCGCTGCGCGCCAAGATGACCTGTTTCGAAGACACGCAGTTCACACACGATTATCACGATCCCGACAAACGCTCGATTGCGAACGCGCTCGCTGTGGAGCTCGACGACGGCACTACGCTCGAGGAAGTCGTGGTCGAATACCCGATCGGCCACAAGCGCCGGCGCGCGGACGGTATTCCATTGCTCGTCGACAAGTTCCGAACGAACCTCGCGCGGCGCTTTCCGGCCAAGCAGCAGCAAGCGATTCTCGATGTCTCGCTCGATCAGGTACAGCTTGAAACGATGCCGGTCAATGAATACGTCGACCTCTATGTGATCTAGCATTCAAAGTACATCGAAAGACACCCATACGGTTTCGGTTTCAGACACGCATCAAGATCGTTCGAGATTTGATCCTCGCTCCATTCCTAGGAAAAACCATGGTCCACAACCTCCACAAAACACTTAAGGAATTCGATAGCGGTAGCGGCAAAGGCAAGCTGTATTCGCTGCCCGCGCTCGGCAAAGCACTGAACGTCAAAATCGAGCGCCTGCCGGTGTCGATCCGTATCGTTCTCGAATCGGTGCTGCGCAACTTCGACGGCAAAAAGGTTTCCGAAGAGCACGTTGCGCAACTCGCGAACTGGAAGCCCAATGCACCCCGCGTCGACGAAATTCCGTTCGTCGTTTCGCGTGTCGTGCTGCAGGACTTCACGGGCGTTCCGCTGCTCGCCGACATCGCGGCCATGCGCGGCGTAGCACAGCGCATGGACAAAAATCCGAAGCTCATCGAGCCGCTCGTGCCCGTGGATCTCGTGGTCGACCATTCCGTGCAGGTGGACTACTTCCGTCAGCCGGATGCCCTTGACCTCAACATGAAGCTCGAATTTCAGCGCAACAACGAGCGCTATCAGTTCATGAAATGGGGCATGCAAGCGTTCGATACGTTCAAGGTGGTACCACCGGGCGTCGGGATCGTGCACCAAGTCAACTTGGAATATCTGGCGCGCGGCGTACATAAGAAGGCAGAAAACGGGGACACCGTCTATTACCCCGACACGCTCGTGGGTACCGATAGTCATACAACGATGATCAACGGTATCGGCGTCGTCGGCTGGGGCGTGGGCGGCATTGAAGCTGAAGCCGGCATGCTCGGCCAGCCCGTCTACTTCCTGACCCCGGATGTGGTGGGCGTCGAGCTCAAGGGGCGGCTGCGCGAAGGCGTCACGGCAACAGATCTCGTGCTCACGATCACCGAACTGCTGCGCAAAGAAAAGGTCGTCGGCAAGTTCGTCGAATTCTTTGGCGAAGGCACGGCCTCGCTTTCCGTGCCGGATCGCGCGACGATCGGCAACATGGCGCCCGAGTATGGGGCGACGATGGGCTTCTTCCCTGTCGATGAGAAGACCATCGGTTTCTTCGAGGGCACCGGCCGCACCGACGCCGAAATCGCCGCTTTCGAAGGCTACTTCAAAGCCCAGGAACTCTTTGGCATTCCGAATACGGGCGAAATCGACTACACGAAGGTCGTCACGCTCGACCTCGCCACCGTCGCACCATCGCTGGCCGGCCCGAAACGTCCGCAGGACCGCATTGAAATCGGGTATGTCAAATCGACGTTCACCGAGCTGTTTTCGAAGCCCGTCAGCGAAAACGGCTTTGCCAAGAAGCCTGCGGATCTCGACGCGGAGTACGAAACGTCGAACGGCGTTAAGCTGAAAAACGGCGACGTTCTGATTGCCGCCATCACTTCGTGCACAAACACCTCGAACCCGAGCGTGCTGCTTGCGGCGGGCTTGCTCGCGAAGAAGGCGGTTGAAGCCGGCCTCACCGTTGCGCCGCACATCAAGACGTCGCTGGCGCCGGGATCGCGCATCGTCACGGACTACCTGACCAAGACGGGCCTTATGCCGTATCTCTCGCAACTCGGCTTCGAGCTTGCCGCATACGGGTGCACCACCTGCATCGGCAACGCCGGGGATCTCACGCCCGAGCTCAACGATGCGATTACGAACAACGATGTCGTTGCCGCGGCCGTGCTGTCCGGTAACCGAAATTTCGAAGCGCGAATCCATCCGAACATCCGCGCGAACTTCCTTGCATCGCCGCCGCTCGTCGTGGCCTACGCCATCGCGGGCACGATGACGCGCGATCTCATGACGGAACCCGTCGGTCAAGGCAAGGACGGCACGGACATTTATCTTGGCGATATCTGGCCGTCGAGCGATGAAGTCCATGCGCTGCTGAAGTACGCGCTCAATGCGGAGACCTTCCGCAGCAACTATTCGCAGCTGACGCAGAAAGGCGATCTCTGGAGCAAGATCGAGGGTGCGGAAGGACAAGTCTACGACTGGCCGAAATCGACTTACATCGCAGAGCCGCCGTTTTTTGGGGAGCAGTTTTCGATGCAGCCGTCGGACGCCATTCCGACCATCGAGGGCGCTCGTGCGCTTGGCGTGTTTGGCGATTCGGTCACGACCGACCACATCAGCCCAGCGGGCTCGATCAAGGAAGATTCGCCGGCGGGCAAGTGGCTCAAGGCCAATGGCGTACAGAAGGCTGACTTCAACAGTTACGGTTCGCGCCGCGGCAATCATGACGTGATGATGCGCGGCACGTTCGCAAACGTGCGCATCAAGAACCTGATGATTCCGTCGAAGGCGGACGGCACGCGGGTCGAAGGCGGGCTGACGATGCACCAGCCGAGCGGCGAGCAGATGCCGATTTACGATGCGGCCATGAAGTACATCGAAGCAGGCACACCGACCATCGTGTTCGCCGGCGAAGAGTACGGCACCGGCTCCTCACGCGACTGGGCTGCCAAGGGCACGCAACTGCTCGGGGTAAAGGCCGTGGTTGCACGCAGCTTCGAGCGGATCCACCGTTCCAATCTTGTCGGCATGGGCGTGTTGCCTTTGCAGTTCAAGGGTTCGGACAGCGTCCAGTCGCTCGGCATCACGGGCGAGGAAACGTTCGACATCGAGGGCCTCAGCGACGATTTCAAGCCACAGCAGGAAGTCACGCTGGTGATCAATCGCAAGGATGGCGGGTCGCAACGCTTGCCGGTGCTGCTGCGCATCGATACGCCGATTGAAGTCGACTACTACAAGCACGGTGGGATTTTGCCGTTCGTGCTGCGCTCACTGCTCGCGGCGTAAGCGCACGCTTTCTCGTCGCAGGCAAGCCGAAAGCCCAGTTCCTTGCTGGGCTGATGAGATGGTTCCCCCACCCTACACGCGGATTCCGCTGTAGGGTGTTTTCCTTTCTGGAGAGCCATCCTGCAAGACGTGACGCTGGCTGGAATCAATCTGCGCGGGCCGCGCAAACTGATCAATCAATCTGTTTGGCGCGGTCGGGATTTGCGACGGCCGCGACAAGCTCGTCGCGAGCAGCTTGATATGACGGACTATGTAGCCCGTTGAGCAAGGCCGCTTCGACGATCGGCAGCCTTCTCGGCGTCGCCGACTCTTGTTGATGAAACGG
>NZ_DATJJF010000030.1:0-27641 GCF_035492435.1 Trinickia sp. | reverse complement strand
GATATCGGTGTCGAGGGCGAGCAAGACGCTCAGGTGTGGGTGAGTGAGCTGGACATGATCGCGGTGGTCAAGAACTTGGTCGATAACGCGATTCGCTACTCTCCAGAGCGCGGCCGGGTGGATTTATCGGTGAACTTGGAGAAAGGCCGCGTGGTGCTGCGTATCCGAGACACTGGGCCAGGTGTTCCATTGGAAGAGCGCGAACGCATCTTTGACCCGTTCTACCGCACACTTGGCAACGACGAGATTGGAGCAGGCTTGGGCCTTTCTATCGTAAAGGCTATCGCCGACCGAGTGGGAGCAGAGGTACGGCTAGCGTTCGCCAACGAAGTGAAGCAATCAGGGTTATGCGTCGCTCTACTCCTCCCGACTACCGAACCTTCGGCGGCACGGCGCGTTGAGTGACACCCTCTTCGGCATCTCGCTGCAACCATCGATGCGAAGGTGACAGATTAAATTGCGTCCTACATTAGTGAGCACCTGACGTCCGTGCAGTTGGGCGTCATGTGCTCACCAGTGCGCGATTAGTTCATTTTGAAAATCTGCAGTCCAGCTTCGGCCGCTTGCGGCCCCTTCGTATGAACGACGTACAGCCGGCGCAATGAAGGCACAAAAGCGAAAGTCTTGCCGCCTAGCGTGTCGATATGCTGCTCGATCCGATAGTGATCCGGGTCCAACTGTTGAATCACATCGAGTCCACCTTCACCAGCGATGTAAAGCCGATGATGTTCGCCGTCCATGTACATTTCGTCGGATACGTCGACGATATTGAGTGACTGGATGACTGAGCCGGTATCGGAGTCAAGCACATAAAGCTTGCCGGGTGCCCGCGAACCGATGAAAAGGCGCTTGTGCTCGCTATCGAAGGCCATCGCGGAATTGCGGCTCGGGCCCGGAACACTCCACAGGTTCGTCAGCTTGCGCGTCTTGAGATCGATTACGCCGACTTGGTTTTTATCCCGCAGGTTCACAAAGAGGCGGTCCGTTGCGTGATCGATGACCATAGCCTTCAACTGACCGCCAGGCACATCGATTTTGCCGAGAACCGAGCCGTCCGAAATGGAAATCAGCGAAATATAGGCGTGGTCCTGATGGGAGCCCTTCCCGCCGTTGCCGACGTAAAAGATTCCGTTTTTCCGGTCGGCCACACCGCTGTCAGGTTCCGGCTCAAGGGGCACGGTCTTCTCGACGCGGAAGGTCGAGGTGTCGACGATCTTGAGAGCCGCGTCGCCGGCGTCCGCGATCAACAGCTTTTTGCCGTCGTCCGTCAGTAGGAGCTTGTGGGGCGACTTCGCAACCGTTCTGTGACTCGAGAGATGTTCGCCGTCCGGCAAACTGAACAGTTCGATCGACGCATATTCCTCGGTTGGCACGTACAGCTTGTGATGCGCCAGATCGATCGCGAAATGATCGAAATCGCCTCCCGTTACCGCAGGAAGCGGCGTGGTTTTCAGCAGCGTCAGCGGAGCCTCGCCCGCCATTGCGAGCAAAGGAATGGCCGTCACGAGAGCGGATGCAAGGCGCAAAAAACGCAAAGGTGAGTTCATAAAAATGTACGGTTTAGTGTCCTGTGAGGCGGGCGTTGTTCCGGTGCGAAATGTTTAATTGAGGCCAAGCGCAGTTCGCACCTCGGACTTTGCGACGAAAAAATTTCGTCGAAACTCGGGATTCGCCATGAGCGCATCCGCGATGAGCGTACCTTCGATACGCCCCGCTTCGACATCGCTTGGATAGTGCACACCGTCGACCACACGATTCTCGCCGAATTCCCGTCCGCGCGCGAAAATTTCAGCCCGCTTTTCCGGGACCATTCGAGAAAGCAGGATCGCCGTCATATAGCCGAACGTCGCGTGGCCGCTTGGGTACGACTCGTACGCGCCCTTTGGACTCGTCAGAACGATGGGGTGTACATCGCTACTCGTGACGAACGGCCTCGGTCGCTTGAAATACCGTTTGCCGCTCTTTGCGACCAGCTCCGCTTCTTTAGCGGCAGCGTCAAAGAGTGCAGCAGTCTGAGGAAGGTTCTTCTCGTTGAAAGCCGCACCTAGTACGTCCGAAAAACGAAAGACGGACTTCTCAACGTCGCCTCGCGCGCGGCTCACTTCTTCGGGCGTGCGCTCGCGTTGCACTTCGAGTACACGCGCGAGATCGTCCTTTTGCGCCTCGGAGCCTAAGGCGGGAGGCGGAGCAAGTAACTCGCCCAGATCGATCTGTTCCGGGTTCAGGTAGGTTCCGCCATCGGCAAGCACAGAGCCGGATTCTGCGATGAATCCGATCGCAGTAATCAGCACAAGAGAGGACAACAATGGGTGTTTCATAAATTCAACAAGAAACGTTAGTGAAGTTATGGCGGATGCATGGGTGCCCGCCCCCCTTTTCACTGCTCCCTTCAATGCGTCCTTCGATCGGCAGTCATCAGCGGGAGTGGCGATGCCGCATTAGTAAGCCTGCGAGAAACACAGACGGATTCTGCAGCCTGGGGCGTTTTCCAGGATCTCGATTTCGGCACCGTGCACACGGATGATCGCCGCAACAAGGCTGAGCCCGACACCGTGTCCGGCAATCTGGCTCGCAAGCGATGCGATGCACCGGTAAAACGGCCGCAGCACTGCCTCGCGCTCCGCAGGCGCGATGCCGGGCCCGGTGTCGGCCACTTGCAGCACGGCACGCCCAGCCTCGAGGTTGGCCGTGAGAACGACCTGACCGCCCCGCGGCGTAAATTTCAGTGCGTTATCGATCAGATTTTCGATCGCACCGAACAGCAAGTCGCGATCGCCGCGCACGTGCAACGGCGAGCAGGCTTGCAGCATCATCGAAATGCCGCGATCGTCGGCAACGGGTTGATACAACTCGACAACGTCCGCCGCGACCGTATCGAGGCGTATCTCGTCGAAGTGTGCCCGGCGCCGGCCTGCGTCGATCTCAGCAATCCTCAAGAGGGCCGTGAATCGGTTCAACACGACGTCCGCGTGACCGATTGCGTCGTCGATGGCCCGAGCATAGTCGTCGGCATTGTCGCGCCGGCGCACGCGCTCGAGCCCGGCGCGCAACTGCGTCATTGGCGAACGCAGGTCATGCGCGATCCCAGCGCACACGCCGCGCACTTCCGCGACTAGACGCTCAATCTCGTCGAGCATCTCGTTGACGATCGCCGCGAGCCGATCCAGATCGTGGCTCGTGCCCCGGACCGGCAGTCGACACGTCAGCTCGCCCGCCATGATTTCTCGCGCGCTTTCGCCGATTTCCCTGATGCGGCGGTTCGACATGGACATCATCATGGCCCCGCAGCCTGCTGCGAGAAGCACGGTAATGCTGAGGCCAACGCAAAGCGTGGCGACTAGCATGTGTTGGAAATTAAGGATCTCGTCCGTCCGATGTCCGACGACAACGCGAAGTCCTCCCTTGGTCGGCACGATGATGCCGCGGTAGTGCGAATCGGGCCCGCCGGCTTCTTGTGGCACGGTGTAATCGAAGGGCCGGCGCACGGGCACGTCGGGCAAGATGGTGATATTGCCGGCGAGCCATGTTCCGTCGGCTTGGAAGAGTCCATACGGCCGCTTTATCGCAATGTCGCGGTGAGTTAGCTCGCCAATGGTGGTGATCGCCGTTTCACGGTCGAGCGATTGAAATTCGGGCACCTCGCCGCGTAAGCGATCGTTGACTTGATGAAATAGGTAATTGCGCGTCAACAGATCGAGCAGCACGAAAAGCGCCAGGGTGGAGCCGACAAAGATGATCGTGAGCCACACTGGAGCGCTCAGGCGCGTCACAAGGTGCCGGCGCCACGGCGCGGTCAGGCAATGCGCAAGGCGCTCAGTCATGTGCATCGAGGATGTATCCGATGTTGCGCACGGTATGGATCATCGAGGAAAGCGTGCCGTTGAGACTGATACGGCGCCGCAACTGACCGATGTGCATGTCGATGACGTTCGTGCGCGCGTCGAAATGGTAGTTCCATGCCGATTCGAACAACATTGCGCGCGTCACGACCTGACCCGCCTGTCGCATTAGATATTCGAGCAACGCATACTCGCGCGCTGTGAGCTCGATCGTCTGGGCAGCCCGCTCGGCAACGCGCTTGTCAGTATCGAGCGCGAGATCGCCGACTCGCAGCACGGTATCGCGCGACGAGGGCGCGCGCCGGCGCAAAATTGCGTTCAAGCGGGCAGTCAGCTCGAGGCCGTCAAACGGCTTAGTGAGGTAGTCGTCGCCGCCAGCGCGCAGACCGCGTACGCGCTCGTCCACCGCCGAGAGCGCGCTCAGGATCAGCACGGGCGTGCGCTTGCCGATGTTGCGCAGCGTCGATAAGACGGAGAGACCATCGACATCGGGCAGCATCCGGTCCAGGACGATCGTTTTGAAGTCTCCGTCGATCGCGCGCCGCAACCCATCGGCGCCAGTCTTCACCCACTCGACGGCGAAACCGCCGTCCTCCAATACCGCCTGGACTTCGGTTCCGACGCCCAGGTCATCCTCAATGACGAGAATACCTGCCTGGCAGCCTACCGCCCGCGTGGCGGCAGGTTTGAAGATCGATGACATGCGCTCAGCCTGCGTGGTTGTGTTTCAGTGTGGCATGCCCCATTTGATACCCGGCAATGCGGCCGTTCCCTCCTTCGCGACGGCCTCCAGCGCCCCAGGCGCGAGCCCCAGCGCAACGAGCATGGTCGGCGCCACTTGCGTGGTCGATACCGGGTACGTCAGGCGATGAGCGCTGACGGCAAGGCGCGGATTCGAGATCATGAGCGCCACACTCGTATCGTCGTCATGGAATCCGCCATGCTCAGCGAGCTTACCGTCGCCGGGTTTCGTGTAGATGACACCGTCGCGCGTGATGACGACGATGTCCGGTGTGCGGCTATCGACGGCAGGCGACGGGAAACGTCGTGTGAGCGCTTCGCCGCTCAGCACCTCTTCAATGCCGAGCGCATCGGCGTTTTTGTGCAGCGCTTGCGCAATTGCTGGCGCCGTTGACGGATCACGCAGCCAAACGAGCGCCCCGTGATCAACCGTCAGTTGTGCGAGCGCCCCGGGCGCCGCACGCTCGATGACATCAGAGAGCTGCCGCTTATCGATCTTGCGCAGCAAGGCAGGGTCAATGGGCCCGTTGCCGTGCTTAGCCGTGACGATGATGAGTGTTTGTTCGCGCAGATTGCGACGGTCGAGCTCGTGAACGAAGCGACCAAGAATCTGATCGACGTGCTCAATCGCGCCATCGACGCCGGGCGTCAGATCTGCTTCGGCGTCGCGATAACCGTTGAGCTTCTGTGCCACGTTCACGGTCTGCAAGTTGAGCCCGAACACGTTCGGCACGGGCGCATGCTTGCCGCCATCGTGCGTCAACCCGTCGATCTCGTTGACGACGGCCTGCGCCTTCATATCATCGTAGGCCTCGGTCTTCGCAAGCGATCCAGTCACGCCCGGCGCAGTGGCTATCGCCACCTTCAGCGCTTCATAGTCGCCACCGATCTCGGGTACGAACAGATCGCTTACGCCGCGCCCCGAGGGGCCTTCGACGAGTTCATAGGCCGGATGCTTGTCGGTCCAGGCCGTGTAGCCGCCAGCGTCACGTACCGCATCGAAAACCGTATTGACGCGCAAATACGCGTGCGGATACTCGGGAGCGCAATCATGCTGCGGGTCTCGCGGCAGCCGCTCGGGATCGATCGTCGGATTGCCATCGGCGCCGGGCTTGTCGACGTCTTCGTTGAAACGGACGTGCGCGCCTTCAAGACGGCAGTTGCTGCCCGCCGGGGACAGTTTGCGGTCATACGTGTCGTCGTAATAGACGCCCGTTACGGCAGGTGTGCCGCCGGTGACAAGCGCGAGCAAACCTGGAAACGAGTCGGCCGGCGCCACAGTGTGCGCATTGCTGTACTCAATGCCTTGCTTGACCAGCGCGGCAAGCGTGCCGCTCGGATGCGCGTTGATGAAGTTTGCGAGATCGCTGCCGTGAAGCCCGTCGACGCTGACAAGCAGCACGTGCCGCACGGGCGCCGACGCTGGCATCGACGTTGACATCGGAGCGGCGCTCGCCGCCATGCCGGCCATGCCGGCCATAAGGCCGAGGGCGGCGCGGAGAAACGGGACGGCCGAGACGGCCGGAAGAATTAATTTCATGACTCGTCGTTCAAATTGAAGGTGACCCAGAGTTGCTTCGACAGCGTTTTGCCGGCGAGCGCGGGCGCGGGTTTCGGGTATATGGCATCGCGCACTGCCGCGAGGGCCGCCCTGTCGAGCAGACCGCTGCCGCTTGACACGACGAGCCGTACATCCGAGACCGTTCCGTCGAGATAGGTGAAGGCGACCCGCGCGCGGCCGGTGATGCCCGCCATGCGTGCCGATTCCGGATAGCGCACCGCCGATTCGACGGCCGCGCGCAACGCGGCATCGAAGCTCGGATCGACGGCGCCCGTGGCCGGTGCAGCCGGTGCCGCTGGAGGCGGCGGCGGCGCTGGAGGCGCCGGATCGGTCGCCGGTGCGCTCGGCATTGCGGCCGGCGGGGGCGTTTCCGACGGTGCTGGAGCCGGCGGCGGCGGGGTGGCCGGCCGCGGCGGGGCAGCGTGATGCACGGGCACCGGTGGATGGGCCACGGGCCGCGGCGGCGGATGCTCGACCGGCTTCGCGACCGGTGTGGGCTTGGCCGGTGTGGGCTTGGCCGGTGTCGGCACGGGCGGCTTCGGCGACGGCGCGGGCGGCGCCACAGGCGCGAGCGTCAGCATGGTGACGGGAGGCGGTGGCGGCGGCGATTTCTTCGACAACAGCACGAACGCGCCGGCCAGCAGCAATGCCTCGATGAGGAACGCGAGAGGGGCGGCGCGATTGAGGCCGAAATGCGAGCGAGGCTCGCGGCTGCCCGGCATCGCGCCCGGTGCGGGTACGGTCGCCATGTCAGTTCGCCGCGGGTTGCGCTGCCATGGCGATCTGCGTGATGCCTGCCGCGCGGCAGGCATCCATCACCGAGACCAGCTTCTGAACGCGGGCTTCCTTGGCGCCGACGATGGTCACGGCGGTGTGCGCGGCGTCGGGACGCGCCTGCAGCATGGCCGTGAGCTCGTCGGTCGTCATGGTGCGGCCGTCGACCGAGATGGCGCCGTCGTCGGAGAGCGTGATCATCACTTTCGCCGGTGGCAGCTCCTGGGTGGTCGCACTCGCGGGCAACTGCGTGCGCAGGCCCGCGTTCGGAATCATGTGCAGCGTGATCATGATGAAGAACACCAGCAGAAAAAACATGATGTCGATCATCGGAATGATCTCGATGCGGCCTTTGCGCGCTTCGAAGTACTTCATCAGGGATTGCTCCGGGAAACTGTGACCTTTTGAAAGGGGCCGCGAGAGGGCCGCTTTCCTCGGTTTGCGTTTGCAGGGTATTCCTGCTTATCGCTTGCTTGATCGGCAACGCCGAAAGGTGAATGACGTCCCCGCCGGCCGGGGCCAGCGAGGACATCGACGTCATGCGGCTTGCGAAGCGAGCTTGCCGGCGACCGAACGCGTCGCTTCGCGCGCAGCGGCGTGCGACTCGTGCTGCCCGTGCTGCCCTTGCGGCACGTGGCAGAGGCGGTTCGAGAGCGAGGACTTGAGCGTCTCGAGCTGGTGAACCACGAGGCGCACCCGGTTGGAGAGGCCGTTGAAGAACACGAGACCGAGCATCGCGACGAAGAGGCCCGAGGCCGTGGCGACGAGCGCCTCGGCGACGCCGCCGGTGATCTGCGTCGGCGCGTTGCCCGGGTTTGAGAGAACCTGGAACGCGTTGAACATGCCGACGATCGTGCCGAACAGACCCATCAGCGGCGCGAGCGTGACGATCGTATCGAGGACCCAGAGGAAACGATCGACGCGCGGTGCTTCACGCATGATCGTTTCTTCGAGTGCCGCGTCGATCTCTTCTCGCGACGCACGGCCGGCGAGCCGGGCCGCCGTCGAGAACAGGCTCCCGACGGGCTGGCCCGCGAACTCGTCGGCACAGCCCGAGAGCCTCGCCGTATCGAACGCTTCGAGCGTGTCGATGCGTGCAAGCGCCGCGCGGCTGCTGCCCGATGCGCGATACAGGAACGCAAGCCGTTCTATGATGATCGTGAGCGCGACGAACAGCATGAGTACGATGAAGTACAGCACGCCGCCCGAATCGTTCGCGAGGTGAGTGAGATTGGCGAGGTTCATCCGAATTTGCTCCAAAGAACCTCGGACTTTCCCCCAGTCCCCTAAGGGGACTTCCTACGGGGCGTAGTCCGAGAATGAAGGGAGCGCCGCCGTCTAGAGGCGGCACTCCCAGGTTAGCATCGGCGGCATGATCGTCATGTATCGCTACCGCGTGAAATCCTTGAACGGCTTGCTGAATCGGCAAATCCGATGGGAGTCCCCTGCCTTCAGGCTTCAGGCAGGGGGACGTCAAGTCGTGACTCCGTGGTGAACGTCAGAACTCAGCGCGCACCGTGCCGAAGACCCCGCGACCTGCAAGCGTGTAGTAGAGCGCTGTGTCGCCTGTACCGCCCAAGTACCAGATGTTGGCATGCCTGTTGAAGAGATTGTCGAACTCCACGCCGACGCGCACAGTGTGTACCCACGGTCCGACATTCGTGAACGTGTACCCGGCCGCCAGGTTGGTGTACGCGTAGCCGCCGATCGGGGCCTGGTTGCCCGTCGTCCCGTACTGCCGGCCGATGAACTTCGTGATCAACGAGCCGTTGACAGGTCCGCGTTCATAGAGAAGGCCGGCCGCGGCCGTCATCTTGGGCGCATTCGGCATCCAGTCGCCGGTGGCCTTCTGCTTGGCCGAGTTGAACGTCAGATTGCCGTAGAGATTGAAACCGAGTCCCGCGTAGTACGTGCCCTCCATTTCGACGCCCTTGTACACCGCACCGCCGGCGTTGGCGTAGTAAGGGTTGGCGCCGTTGGGGACTAGGACGGTCGCGTTCCTGAAGTTGATGTAGTAAAGATCAACACCCGCCGTCAGCCTATCGGTCCTGTAAGTGGTACCGATCTGGTAGTTGTCGGTCTGCTCAGGCGCGGGCTGCGGTGCTGTTCCCGCGTTGGGGATGTAAAGCTGATTCAGGTTCGACGCAAGGAAGCCTTGCGCATATTGAGCGTATGCGCTCCAGTGCGGGTTGATTTGCTCATGGAGCTGCAGCGAGGGCAGGACCTTCGAAGAGGTCGTGCTGTAGTCGATCGGCTGTCCCGAGCCCTGGTTCACCGGCGACTCGATATGCCGGGTGAACGACACATATTTCACGCCGGGCGTGATCGTGAGGCCGTAGGGCAGCTTTAACGCGTACTGGAGATACGGTTCCGCAGTGAAGAACTGGTCCTGCATTGTGAAGTTCTGCGAATTCGGCACGTACGCCCAATTCAGCGTAGCGTCTGCGGCGAAGTTGTTGCGGTAGTTCGTCTGGTACGCGAGCCACGTTCCAAGCTCCAACGTGCCCGGGCCGATATCTCGTTGTGCGCGCAGGACGTCGCCCCACGAGCGGTAGTTGTTGTTCATTACGTTGCCGGGTACGTCGTTCGGACCGTAGACCGCGTAGCCTGACGCCGGGCCGTTCGGCGTTGCCCCGCTCGGGTCCAAGCCGTTAAAGCCGTTGTGATAGTACCCGTACGTGTAGAGTTTGTTGTCGATCGACCACCCGCCGAGTTTCGTCTGCAGTCCGATGTACTCGAAGTCGGTATTGATGAGGTCGAAGTTATAGCCCTTGTAGTCCTGGCTCGCCGGGTTGGACGACAAACCGAAATTCTGACCGTACTGAGCGATCTCCGCCGGCGTCGTGCCGTAGGACACGTTCTGGTTCAGCTTGGTATAGGTGGCAAACAGCGTGACCAGCGTGTCGTTGCCGATCGGTTTTTCGAGCTTGAAGTAGACGTTTTGGCGGCGCTGCGAGGCACCCGTCAGATAACCGTCGCTGTTGGCGTCCGTATAGCCGAACATCAAGCGCATATCACCGTAATTCTGGAGCGTGCCTGTGTTGAACTCGCCACCGGCGACCCACGTGTTGAAGCTGCCGTACGAGCCGATCAGCGCGGCCGATGGGGTCGTCGACGGGTCACGCGAGGTCATGCCAAGCGTGCCGCCGAACGTGGCGAAGCCGATCTGCGAGGCGTCGCCGGGGCCGCGGTCGACCGTGACGTTGTTGATGACCTGCTGGGTGAAGAACGACGTCGAATGGTGCGTGAAGTCGTTGGTGTCGCCGAACGGAATACCGTCGAACGTCACGTTGTACTGGCCGTCCTGGAAGCCGCGGATCGTGAGGCCCTGCGTCTCCATGAGGCCGGGGCCGTTCGGGTTCACGCTTTGCACGCTCGGTGCGATTGCGGCGATGTCGCTCCAGTTGTCGGTCGGCGAAGTGCTGTTTTCGATGTAGTGACGGCTGATGATCGATTGCGGCTCGGTCGCCTTCAGCGAGGCCTGCGTGGGCGCTTGAGCAGGAGCGGTCTGCGTACGATTGGGGTTTGCGGGTTTGGCCGTCGATGACGATGTGGCGGTGCTTTGCACCGTGCCGAGATCGGCAGCAGCCTGGGCGTGAGCCAATTGCGCGGCAGACGTGCAAAGCGCGGCGAGTACGAACTGCGTCAGTGGTTTCCGGCGGAACTGCGTGAGTAGCATCTCAAGGCGTCCTTTTACATGACTGCCGCTCGGTCAGGCGGCTGTTAGGTGATTCAGGGCGCGATGTTAGGGACCACTCGTTAACCGTCGGTGATAGGTAACTTACGAAGTTAAGGGTTTCATTACTAATTTCTTACTTAGAAACAGGCAGTGAGGAAGTAGGACTCGTGGGGCGTTGCTCCGGGATACGACCTTACCCTCAACAAGGGTCCTGGCGGTTACCAGCAGATGGCTCTCTGCGGCGAAGTAATGCGGAGCACTCACCGCGGCGCAAGCTCCACTGGCGCGTCGGCGCGATAGCCGCCGCCTAGCGCCTTCGCCAGCGTAATGCCCTGGCTGATCCGCTGCCCGTCGAGATCAAGCAGTGCAACGCGCTCGGCAATCCACGGCTGCCGCGCCTCCATGGCGACGAGCCGGCTCGCGAGTCCGCGCTGGTAACGCGCTTCGGCGCTGTCCTTTGCAAACGCGACGGCGTCCACCTTCTGCTGCTGCAATCTCACGTCGGCGTCGAGGTCCTGCAGCCGGCTGCCTGTCTTGGCCACATCCCGCACGGCATTGAGCACAGCCTGGTTGTATTGCTCGATCAGCGTATTGCTCACCGCGCGTGCGCCGCCAAGGTTCGCGTTCAGGCGGCCTCCGTCGAAGATCGGCAGATACAGGCCAGGGATGAGGTTGATCTGCTGGCTCGCATGAGTGAACAGATCGCTCAAATGCAGCGCGTCGAAGCCAAAAAACGCCTTGATATTGAAGCTCGGATAGAACGCGGCCTTCGCGGCATCAATCCGGTCGAATGACGACTCCACATACCACCGCAACGCCTGCAAATCGGGACGCCGAGCGAGCAGCTCGTATGAGAGCATGGCCGGGAGGCTCGCCTGCGTTCGCGGCAACGGCACAGGCACGATTTCAGGCAGGCCGTCCGGCCCGGCCCCGATCAACGCACGCAACGATTCGCGTAACTGCCGTATTTGTCCTAGCGCATCAACGATCTGCCGTTGAACCGCCAGTTCCAGCGCACGGGCGTCCTCTGTGCGCGTGCGCTCCTCGAGTCCACGCGCCGCACGTGCGCTGTGCGACTCCACCTCGAACGCCGCGACCTTTTGCGACTCTTCGAGTAGAGCAATCAACTGATAGGTGGTCTGTATGCCGTAGTAAAGCTGTGCGACGTCGGCAGAGAGTTCGAGTTCGACTGCGGACGTCTCCGCGAGACGCGCATTATGCACGCCGAGCGACGCAGCAATTTCAGCGCGCTGTTTGCCCCAGATATCGATGGCGAGGCTCGCGCTGAGTCCGACTATGCCTTCCGTATACCACGGCCCGGTCGTGCCGAGCGCCGGATCGCTCGCCGCGAACGGTCCGAGAAAGCCGTGCGCCGAGATATGCTCGCGATTGATGAGCGCGAGCGCAACCGTCTGCAAGCCCATGCCGGCCCTCACCAATTCGACGTCTGACTTCGCCTGCGAAACCCGTGCGTGCGCAATCACCATCGTTGGCGCACCGGCGAGCGCGCGATCGATGAGTGCATTAAGCTGCGGATCGCCATAGTCCTTCCACCAGCGCGCTGAGGGCCAGCCATCGCTAGCCAGGTGGATATCGTCTGCGAGTCGTATCTGCTCGGGCGCGATCGTCGCGTTGGGCTTGCCCTTCTCATGAATCAGCGCGCAGCCGGCGATCAAGCACACCGAAGAGCCCAGTACGGCTGCCCAGAGGGTGATGCCGCGAAACCAGCGAAAGCGGATACACTCAGGCCGCGCCATGTTGGGGTGACCCGCGAAGATTGGGAGGCGAAGGCGCCTCATCGTGCCAGTCCGGCAACGCGGATATCTCGCGCAAGAGCTGGAGTGTGCAAGCCAGCAGACGTGCGTGTGGTGATGGCTCCTGGTGTGCATCGGTTCGACCATTAAGCGCCGCCTCTTGCTCTATTGCACGAACGGCGTCCCCGGCCGACACGCCCGGCGAGCGCGCTGTCGGCGGCTGGGCGGCAAGCTCGTTTGCATAACGCGTGAGATCGGCCGACGCCTGCTGCAAAACTGCCTGCGCCGCGCTATGGAGAACGTCGCGCACGCTCGCATCCCGCACGCCCAGCACATTGTGAAGCGCATTACCGGCCAGCATGATCTCGCGCGCCTGGGCGATTACCGTTTGCGCGCGCACCGTCGTTTGCGCCTCAGGTGCTTCCTGCCAACCTGGCTCCAGCGCAACGCGCGCGAGCATGGCCTCACAATCGCCGATCGACATCCACGTCTTCAATTGAAGCTGCGTGTAAGACAACTGAGCCGCTGCAGTGTCGATTGCGGCCGGCGCGGCAAGGAGCGTGCTCACCGAGCGCAGCGTGCTTGCCAGTTTCTGCCGCAACACGTCGCCCTCGCCCTCGCGCCAGAACGACATCTGCATCGCTGTCGAGACGGCTACGCCCAGCAGGATCCCCACCAAGCGGTCGCGGATTTCGGTGAGGTTCGTGGTGGGACCGAAATCCGCAAGCACCGAGAGCGAGAAGGTGAAGACGATCTGAATACCGGCGTAAGCGATACGCTCGGTGCCGGCTGCCACCCATGCCCCCAAGGCGACCACCGGCAAACTCATCAGCAGCAGGCCCACGATACTGTCGAGGCGAGGGACCACGAACACCACCATGAAAAGCGCGAGCGCGCTGCCGACCATCGCGCCGCCAATACGCAGCATTGCGCGTTGCGTGGAGGCGCCGAGGCTCGGCAACGCGACAATCAGACAGGTGAGCATGATGGTGTGAACGCCCTGCCAGTCGGCCGCGTTGTAGAACACATAGCAAATGAGCACCGCGAGCAGCGTCTTAAGCGAGAAGCGCACGTATGCGGGATTGGTCAGCGCATCCGGCGCCACCATTGGCTCCTTGACGGGTGCGCCTTGCGCGGGTGTATCGCGCGCGTCAACGTCGCTTAACGCGTGAAGCGAGCGCAGCATCTCCTCGACTGTGACCGGAACGACCACCGTGGCACGCTGCCCCAGTGCCTCGGTACGCACAAAGCGCCAGCGCTGCCCAGCCGCCACTGCTGCATCGAGCGCACGGCAGTTTTCGCGCACCTCTCGCAACACGATTGCCTCGTTCACCGAAGATATAGACGCACGAGGCATTTGGGCCTGATCGCTGGCAGCCCGATAAAGACGCGAGACAGTTGCAATGCAGGCGAGCCGATAGACCCGCTCCTCGCGAACGCGCGCGCTGCGCATCGCCGCAAATTTCAGCAGCCTCTGAAGCGTCGACGCACCTTGCTGGACCGCAAGCAGCGAAATCGGCTCGGGCCGCGGGCCACCGTCGATCAACCAGGCCAGTTGCGCATCCACTGCCATCAGTTGCCGGTGAATTTCCTCGTTGAGTTGCAGTTCTGGTTCAGCAGGCAACAGCAACGAATTGATGAGCAGCGTGAGCGCGATCGGATAATTCACGGCAACCCATACCCACAGCACCGCGCGAATCACCAACTCGGCCTGGTCGGTCCGATCCACGAAAGTTTGCGAATAGATGACGACGATTGCCACGATAAAGAACGCTATCCCGATCTTCAGCACGCGCATCAAATAGACGCTGCCTAGAAAAACCAAGCTCGCGGCGACGATGCGCACAAGCGGGTAGTCAAATGTCAATTTCAGCAGCAGAATCGATAAGCCGATAGCAAGCGTTGAACCTACGATGAACAGGATGCCCACCATCCTTGTCACCACAACGTTCGCCTGCGTCACGTAGAACACCACCAACAGGGAAAGCGCGATCTCAGGCACCTGTAGCGCCATGGACGTCACGATGACGATCGCGCTCGTCAGTACGCAGCGCAGCATCACGTTAGTGCGCCCCGGGGAGGGCGCGAGTTGGCCGCGCAGGAACGATGCGGCGCGAAGCACACTGTTGGGAACAGAATCGACGATTCGCATGGCGGCGCCTCACTTGTGTTCCGCTTGGGCGGCACGCCCAGGATTGAGCATGGCGACCGCCGATGTGCCGAGGCGAAAGAGTTCGCGGTTCGGATTCTCCACACGAATCTTGACCGGGAAACGCTGCGAAACGTGCACCCAGTTGAGACTGCGCTGTATGCGCGGCAGGCCACCCGGCAGCGACAGACCGCCCTCTTCCGGCAGCACGCCGTAACTCACGGAATCGACCACCCCGCGAAAGCGCTGGCTCGTGTCGCTCATCAAATAGACCGTCGCCGGCGTGCCGGCGCGCACGCCTTTGAGTTCGGTCTCACGGAAGTTTGCGACCACATACCAGTGGCGCGTATCGATCAGCGTGAATACAGGCTTGGCCACCGACGCGAATTGCCCTGTGGATGTTTTCAGCGACACGACGCGCCCGTCGAACGGCGCCCGCACGGTGGCGTATTCGAGGTTGAGTTCGGCAATCGCGATTTCCGCCATGATGACTGCGCGCTGGGCGACAAGAGCATCGACACCGCTAACGGCCGCCGCGGCCTGCTGTGCCTGCAGACGTGCGGCGTCCAGTTGTGCGGCAGCCGCGCGCTGTGCGGTGCGCGCGCGGTCAACGTCCTCCGCGGACACGTACCCCTGGGGCAACAGCGGCTCGGTCCGGCGAAGGGTGTCCGCAGCCTGAACGGCGGCCGCGCGAGCGCTTTCGACCGCGGCCTTTACAGACTGTGCGTTGTACTGCTGCGCATTCACCGTGCGCTGAGTGAGCTCGATTTGCCGGTCCAGCGCTACAAGCGACGCCTTCGCGCGGATCACTGCGTCCTGGTACGGGCGCGGATCGATCTGGAACAGCAAATCACCCTGCTTTACCGCCTGGTTATCGCGCACCGCAAGTATGACGATGCGGCCGTTGACCTCCGGCACGACATCGATCGTGTCGGCATACGCATATGCATCGTCGGTTCTTGGCGAACGATCGACGAGCATGATTACAACGATCAAGAGCACGATTGCGATCAGCACCAGCACAATGGCGGGCCACGTCTTCTTCTTTGCTGCTTGTCCGGCGGCTGTTGTCATGTGGCCACCTTTCACAAATGTTTTAGTGTTTCAGCATTTCAGTGTTGAAAGAAGACCAACCAGACAACGAGTGACAGCGACATCATGAGAGCCGGATAGACCACCGCGGCGGGTTGCGCGCGATCGCTATAACGCGTGCGTTTGAGAATGACATAGGCGAAAACCGTGAGCATCACGCCGGCGACGATGCAAAACAACCAGTCAGGGAAGTAAGCGCCAAGCACATTGATGGACGGCGCATATGTGCAGCCGGCAATCGGCAGGACAGCGCCGCAGGCCGTTCCCTTCACTTGCACCGTCCATCCTTTCCCGAAGCATGGCATGTGCTTGCTCCAAGAGATCGCTCGCAGAGTCTGAAACGAACGCGCGTATTGGCCTGTTTGTTATAGCGCATTGAATACGAGGACGATATGAAAATTCGGCGCTGGCAACGTAGAGCTGACTGCGCTTTCCTCATACGGTTAGCCCTAATGTGGGGCGGATGACAGTCAAGCGGATAACCGGTGCTGTTGACTTAATGAAACCACTTCCAAGGTCGTGATCGCGCCACCCTCCCCAGTGACGCGCTTCTTGCCTTGGATCGCAGATACGATGGACGCAATGCGCTATACGGCAACATGAAGTCGCTCTAACTCGGCCTGCTGCGGAAATACCAGCGTGAACCGTGTCACGCCTGCAATGCTCGACGCGTGCCAACTCCCGCCATGCAGCTGCATGATGCTGCGCACGATCGAAAGCCCGAGCCCGCTCGACTCCGACGAGCGATGCCGCGAGGCATCCGCTCTGTAAAAGCGATCGAAAATTCGTTCGAGGTGATGCGGCTCTATCGTCGGGCCGCGATTTTCGACGTAGACCGTCGTGCCATCGGGCCCATGCTTAGCCACGATCGAGATGGCCGTTCCCGGCTCCGCGTAGCGCACGGCATTCGCCAACAAGTTGCCGAGTGCGCGCCGCAACAGCATCGGGTCAGCCCACACGCAACCGCTGCCATGCCACGCCAAGCCCACATTGCGCTCATCCGCAAGACCTTCGAAATACTCATCCATCCGCTCGAATTCGTCTGCAAGAGTCAATTCCTTGCGCTCGAGCGCAGGGCCCGCGTGTTCCGTGCGTGCCAGGAACAGCATGTTGTCGATCATTTTCGACATGCGCTGCAGCTCCTCGAAGTTGGAGCCAAGCAGCCGCTGATAATACGCGCTATCACGCGACTGACTCAGGCCCACTTCGGTCAGGCCAAGCATATTGCCGATCGGCGTGCGTAGATCGTGCGCCATGTCGGCCGAAACCTGCCTCAACTGAGTAAATCCGCGCTCGAGGCGATCGAGCATACCGTTGAACGCGGCAATTACCGCATCGAGCTCAGGCGGTGCGTTGCGTCGCTCTATTCGAGTCGAAATCGTCCCCACTCCGATCGATGCAGTCTGCGCAGCAAGACGACGCAGCGCAGACATACCGCGCCGCGCGAGAACGAAAGCGAGCAAGGCCGCTGCTACACCCGCGAACGAAGCCCAAAGGAATACGTGCTTGCGGTATTCCCTCAGCATTCGCGTGCGCTCGCTCAAGAGCCGGCCAGAGACGATCTCGACGTCGCGCTGCCCGGCTATGCCATGCGCGGCAGCAGCGACATAGATGAATGGCGTACCGTCCGCTGCGCTCGTATGGTGAACCGCGCTGAGCGTCAGTGGTGCATTTACCGAGACTGGCGTCACGTCGGGTATGGCCTTTTGGCCCGGGTTGATTGCGATGAGTGGCGCCTCCCCCGGAAAGCGAACGACGAGCAACGATTCGGCATTGCCAAGCATGTTGGCGAAGAGGTGCGGCTTTTCACGGATCAACTGCCGCACGTCGACATCCTTCATCAACGTGCGAATCTGGTCGACGCGCGTGACGAGCGCAGCGTCGTCGCGCATGATCAGTTGCGCTTCCAATTGGCGATAGAGCGCGCAGCCGACAATCGCCAACGCGCCGAAAACCATCAGCGCAAACAGCAACGCAAGCCGGGAGGTGAGCGAGAGGCGTCTCATGTTTCATGCTCGCAACGATATCCCACACCATGCACCGTGTGGATGACACGAACCGCAAAGGGATCGTCGATCTTTTGCCGCAGCCGGCGCACCGCGACGTCAACGACATTGCTATCGCTGTCGAAGTTCATGTCCCAAACGCGAGACGCGATCAATGCGCGGGAGAGCACCTGCCCCTGATGTTGCGCGAAGAAGAGCAGCAAATTGAACTCCTTGTTCGTGAGCGCAATGCGTACACCACCGCGTTCGACCCGCCGCTTCGATACATCGATACACAGATCGCCGATTGCCAACGCCTCTTCTTCCTGCTTCTGCGGCTGCCCTCGACGCAGGATAATGCGAATTCGCGCAAGCAGCTCGGCGAACGAGAAGGGCTTTACGAGGTAATCATCTGCACCGAGATCGAGACCCTTCAACCTGTCTTCGAGCGTGCCGCGCGCGCTCAGGAACAACACTGGCGTGTTGACGCGAGCACCCAGCCTCTTCATGACGGTCCAGCCATCCATTGCCGGCATCATCACGTCAAGGAGGATCAGGTCGTAGTGCATCTCCTGCGCAAGGTGCAATCCGTCGATGCCATTGCCGGCCACATCGACGATATAGCCAGCCTCGGTCAAACCGTTGAGCAGGTATTCACCGGTTTTGGTTTCGTCTTCGATGACTAGGATTCTCATATTCCATACCGCCTCTGCTTCGCGCCCAGTCGACTTGTCAACGACAGCGACCGAATGCGCCACGCTGCTCGTCACCTGCAATGCATCGCGATCGACAAAACGATCGCTGACGGGCCCTAGCTGCGCAGCCTGGGCACTCGGCGGGGCGACTTCGTCCGGAGGCGATTCATATGGCGAATGCCCCACACCGTCGGCCTTCACCATAACCGGACGCGCTGAGTGCATGCGCTCGAGTTCCTGGTGAACGATCGTGTCTTCTTTCGCGACCATATACCACCTCGGCCTTTTATTCCAGGGCGCAACGGAGGCCTGCGCCATGAGCACGGCCGGCGCGGACCACGTATGCGCGCGGATATCCGCATGTTGTGGACACCCGCCGTGCCGTCAGCCGGAGGATCGTCCGGGGCCAAACCGGTGCCGTAGACGGAAGCTCGGTGCGCAAGCACGGCATCCTTCTGTGCGGCGGTAGCCTTCGCGACGACCGGACAGAGCGAGGGAAGACGCAGAGCAACTGGCATAGCAACTCCTTTCTCGCATCAAGTGAATGAGATTTCAGTACAGCTTGATGCCAGTCTAGGGAACACGCTCGCACAGGGCCGTTACTCAATCATTACGAAAGAATGACGAAGTAGCGGCGTCGCCCGCCTGCCTTATCCCTATTGTGCCGGGCCGATGGAGACCTTACTGAGTGGTTGCTTCGGCGCGCACCTTGCTGCATTGGCCACGGGCCGCTAACGCATTCCGCTCTGTCATTTTTTTGTAATGGCTGGGTCACAGCCCTGTGGGAGTCCGCTCCCTAGACTGGCATCACGCTGTAACCGAAAGCGTTTTACGCAGCCGACCCTTAGTTGTTAGGACATTTAATTTAGGAGTGCAAAATGAACAGAAAGATCGCCGTATGCGTTTCGATGGCTCTCATTGCTTTGGCTGGCGCCACCTCCAACGCATTTGCTCAAGAAAAGAGCCGTACTGAAAGCCAACCGTCGAATGTGTCGTCGCTTGCGTCCCAAGCATGCGTCGGCCCAGTCTCCTTCTGCTCACTGTACTTCGGCGGCTAACGCACGGCGTTAAGACGGCTTTATTTTGTCTCTCTTTCTCCGCTTCTCTAATTTTATTTAGGATACCTAATCATGAAGACGTTGACTGCTCTTATTATCGCCGCGTCCGCAATCTCCGCTCCGGCGCTGAGCTTTGCTCAATCGAATGGCCCGCTGACGCGTGCTGAAGTACGCGCTGACTTAGTGCGCCTCGAGCAGGTGGGTTACAACCCTTCGCAGGGCAGCGACAGTACCTACCCGGCCGATATTCAAGCTGCTGAGGCAAAAGTCGCGGCGCAGGACGCTCAAAAGCCTACCGCGCAGGACGTCGGCGGTGTTACGCAAAATGGCAATGCTTTTTCGGGCGCACCGATGCAACGGCCCGCCTGTGTGGGCCCGGTCACCTTCTGCAACCCGTACTTCGGGGGCTGAGCTTGGAGCATGGGTTTCACTCCCACTGCATTTGGCCCCAAATCAGGCGCCAGTCATCATCGAAGAGACCAACGCGCGTGCACAAGCCACGCGCGTTTTCGTTTTTGAGAATGGCTTGCGTAATGGTTCATTCACGGCCCTCTTCAAATACGCTCGTCAACTGACGCTACGCCGTACAAGTTTCCAACATGCCCCGCGCGTGAACTTCTCAATCACCGCATCGCGGCGATCGTCAACCTTTTGCCTCAGCCGGCGCACCACGCCGCAGACGATATCGCTATCGCTATCGAAGTTCATGTCCCAAAGGTGAGAAGCAATCAATGCGCGCAAGCAGCTCCGCGAACGAAAAGGGCTTGACGAGGTAATCGTCTGCACCGAGAAGTAGCGGCGTCGCCCGCCTTCATATTGCGCCGGCCCGATGGAGAGATCACTGAGTGGATTTCCAATGCTTCGGCGCGCACTTTGCTTCGGTGGCCACGAGCCCGCTAACGCATTCCTCTCTGTCATTTTTTTGTAATAGCCGGGTCACGGCCCCGTGGGAGTCCGCTCCCTAGACTGGTATCACGCTGTAACCGAAAGCGTTTTACGCAGCCGACCCTTAGTTGTTAGGACATTTAATTTAGGAGTGCAAAATGAACAGAAAGATCGCCGTATGCGTTTCGATGGCTCTCATTGCTTTGGCTGGTGCCACTTCCAACGCATTTGCTCAAGAAAAGAGCCGTACTGAAAGCCAACCGTCGAATGTGTCGTCGCTTGCGTCCCAAGCGTGCGTCGGCCCAGTTTCCTTCTGCTCACTGTACTTCGGCGGCTAACGCACGGTGTTGACGGTTTTATTTTGTCTCTCTTTCTCCGTTTCTCTAATTTTATTTAGGATACCTAATCATGAAGACGTTGACTGCTCTTATTATCGCCGCGTCCGCAATCTCGGCTCCGGCGCTGAGCTTTGCTCAATCGAATGGCCCGCTGACGCGTGCTGAAGTACGCGCTGAGTTAGTGCGCCTCGAGCAGGCGGGTTACAACCCTTCGCAGGGCAGCGACAGCACTTACCCGGCCGATATTCAAGCTGCCGAGGCAAAGGTCGCGGCGGCCGCGCAGGACGTCGGCGGTGTTGCGCAAAATGGCGATGCTTCTTCGGGCGCGCCAATGCAAGACGCTGACCCGCCCGCCTGTGTGGGTCCAGTCACCTTCTGCGACGTGTACTCAGGAGATTGAACTTGAGCATGAGTTTGCGCCCATCTGCTTTTGGCACCGAATCCGGCGCATCATCGAAGACCAACGCGCGTGCACAAGCCACGCGCGTTGGCGTTTTCGCATTTGCGTAATGGTTCAGTCACGGCCCTCTTCGAGTACGCTCGTCAACTGACACCGCGCTGTACAAGTTTCCAACATGCTCCGCGCGTGAACTTCTTAATCACGGTGCGCCAATCACCGCCTTCGGCTCAAGAAACGCTTCCAGCCCAAACGTGCCGTACTCGCGTCCGATGCCCGATTGCTTGAAACCGCCAAACGGTGCGGCCGGCTCGTGCGCCAGCGTATTGACGAGCACGCGCCCCGCGTCGATTCGCGATGCCACTTCGCGCGCCCGTTCGACATCAGACGAGAACACATAAGCCTGCAAGCCATAAGGCGTATCGTTGGCAATCTCGATCGCCTCCTCGGTGTCTCGGTACGCGATGATCGAAAGCACCGGGCCGAATATCTCCTCCCGCGCGATCGTCATGCCATTCGTCACATCGCTGAATACAGTCGGGCGGACGAACCAGCCTGCCTCGACGCCGTGCGGCCGGCCCTCGCCTCCCGCAATCAGGCGTGCGCCCTCGTCGATTCCGATGCGGATATAGCGCTGCACGCGGTCCCATTGCTTCTGGCTGACCATCGGGCCGATGCTCGTGCGGGGGTCTCGCGGGTCGCCCGCCCGAATGCCTCCAATGGCTTCCACAACCCTTGCCTCAAACTCCGCGAGGCGCGACTGCGGCACCAAAATGCGGGTGCCCGCGATACACGCTTGGCCGCTGTTCATCAAGCCGGCTTGAATCGCGAGCGGCACGACTTCGTCGAAGCTTGCATCGTCGAGAACGATCGCCGGCGACTTGCCGCCCAGTTCCAACGTCACGCGCTTCAGCGTTTCGGCAGCGGTGCGCAGGATCGCTTTTCCGACAGCCGTCGAGCCGGTGAACGATAGCTTCGCGACATCGGGGTGCGAGATGATCTGCGCGCCGACCGTTTCACCACGTCCCGTTACGATGTTGAATACGCCCCGCGGGAGCCCTGCTTCATGCAACGCCTCAGTGACGATACGCGTTTGAATAGCGCTCATCTCGCTCGGCTTGATGACTGCTGTGCAGCCTGCAGCGAGCGCCGCAGCGAGCTTGCCGCAGATGAAGCCCGCATTGTTGTTCCAAGGTGTGACAAGGCCGGCCACACCGAGCGGTTGCATCACCACTTCGGCAAGTCCCGCCCGGTGGGCAAAAGCGTAGTCCTCAAGCACCTTCGCCGCTTCCGACAGCACGTCGCTCGCGTGCTCCGCCATCCATCGGGCAAGCGACACGGGAGCCCCATACTCCTCGACGATAGCTTCGAGAAGCGCCTCCTTTCTCGAGGCCATAGCCGCATGCATGCGCTTGAGCATGTCGACGCGCTCACGCTTGTTCGTGCGCGAGAACGCCGGAAACGCGCGCTTTGCGGCAGCGATGGCATCGCGCGCGTCCGCTTCATCGGCCAGGCGTACGCGGCCGACCACCTGCTCGGTCGCCGGATTGAAGAGATCGAAGAGCTCGTTGCCGTGCGGCGTAACAAACGCTCCGTCGATATAAATGGTGTCGATGATCTGCATCGTTGCGGCTCCGGAAAGCGCTGTGTGAACCACAACGATAGGCCGCCGGCATTGCGCTGACTAGACGTACAATCGAGGACGACCTATTGAGCAATTTAGGACAATGAAGACATCGGGCCTGGTTGAACTGGAAGCCGTGCTGGCTATCGCGCGCCATCGCAGCTTTCGGGCGGCGGCAAACGAAATGGGCATATCGACGTCCGCACTCAGTCATGCGGTGGCCGCGCTCGAAGCGCGCATCGGCGTGCGGCTTTTCAATCGAACAACACGCAGCGTGTCGTTGTCGGAAGCCGGCGCACAGTTCGTCGCCAATGTCGGGCCTGCGCTTTCAACAATCCGAGTCGCACTCGAGCAGGCCGGCACTTTCCGCGACACGCCGTCGGGCACCTTGCGCATCAACACCTCGGCGGGTGCGGCAAATCAGGTGATGCCGGTCTTCATCGCATTTTTGCAACGATATCCGGAGATGAAGCTCGATATCGTCACGGAGGGAAAGCTGATCGACATCGTGGTTGAAGGGTTCGACGCAGGCATCCGCCTCGCCGAAACGGTGCCACAGGACATGATCGCCGTGCCGTTTGGCGATAGGCAGCGGTTTGCCATCGTCGGCAGCCCCACGTATTTTGCGCAGCACAAGCCACCGCGAACACCCGCTGATCTCAAGGCACACCGTTGTATCCGCACCCGGATGCCGAGCGGCGCGATTTATCACTGGGAGTTCGAGCGGCGCGGCGAAACAGTGCGCGTCGACGGCGACGGCGCGCTGACGCTCGACGAATCGGGTCTGATGCTGACGGCGGCGCGCGCTGGGCTGGGTCTCACTTATCTGCCCGAGTCGACGGTCAACGCGGATCTGGAGGTCGGCACACTCGTGCGAGTGCTGGAGGACTGGACGCCGCCGCTCGACGGACTATGTCTCTACTATCCTGGCCGGCGTCACGTGTCCGCGGGACTGCGCGCGCTGATCGATATCATCCGCGAACACGCTGACGCACGATATCGTGGCATGCGATAAACGCTCATCGGCGGCTGCCCGCCGCCGCACCGACACACCACCCAATCAACTGCGTGCGGCGGCGATGCCATTATCCGCGGCGTGACGCCCATCCCGTCATGCTCGACAGCACGCCGTCTCGCCGAATGAGCCCATGAAACAAAGCGGCGGCGAGATGGAGCAGCACTGTCGCGAAAAGTGCGAAGGCCAGCCACGTGTGCAGCGTGCGCAGCGACGAGAAGAGTACCGGGTCGCGAGGTGCGATCGGCAGCAGATGGACGGCACCGAACAGCACGACCGGATACCCTCCGGCGGACAGCATCGACCACCCGATCAGCGGCATCGCAGCCATCATGACGTACATGGCAACTTGCGTAAGCTTCGCCGCGACGTGTTGCAAAGTCGGCACATCGTTCGGCAACGGCGGACTGCCATGTGCCATTCGCACGATAAAGCGGATCACCACGAGCAGCAGCAATGCGATACCTAGTGGCCGATGAATGACGAGGAGCACGCTATGCAGGTGCGAGACGGTGAACACCATCACAACACCGATGAACAACATGACAAAAAGCAGCGCCGCCATGGCCCAATGCAGCACCCTTTGAACAGGGCTGAAATGTGTGCGTACGGATTTCATGAAGGGTTCGAATCGTGATGTGCTGTTGCTGTTGCCGTTTCCGGATGGAACGCCTCTTCACGCGTGCGTCGCTTGTAAGACACTGCATAAGCCGCCGAGCGAGCTGCAAGCAGCGGGTCATCGGAGGGGCTGATACCGTTGGGCAAAACCGTCGGGTCAAAATTGATGTCGCGGCAAGCACCGTCCGATTGGGGTGTCTCGCGCTCGAGCACGAGCGTGCCGGCATCGATGTGCTGACGGTCGTCCGGCCATAGCTGAGTGGCATCGTCTGTCTTGTCGCCGGACGCCGCAATCGTCACGATCAAATGCCAGCGCAGGTTGCCTGCTTCAAGCTGGCGCATGAGGTCGCTTGCAAGAAAGTCCGAGCCAGAGCTCGCACGAGCGTCGAACGGCGCATAGGGTGCCTCCGGCACCATGGCCCAGCGCACGGAGCGTGTGTGATCGGCTGAGTCCGTGAACCGGAATGCGTTGATGCTGTAGTACGCGCCGTTTGCGAAACCGGACGCCGGCGGATGTGCTTTCACCCACGCCTGAAAGGGCCGAGTATCGGGATTCGCCTTGTAAAACGCCTGAAGCTTCGCCGGATTCGGTTTGCCGGTTGCAGGGTCGGGCCGCGCGGCGACGAGTTGTTCGTAGAACTGCGCGGGCGTGCGAACCGCAAAAACGGGCGTGGAATTCATGGCCGTTCGCCATTGTTCACCGTCCTGCAACATAAACGCCAACGCCATGCTACGGATAGGCACGCTGGTATCCGGCGCCGACGGGTTGCTGCCAGGGATCGCGAAACGCCCGGTCACCGCGGTGCGGCGCCCGCGAACAAAAACGTCTGCAACGGACAACGCGGCCGCATTGCCGTTGCTGTCGAAATAGCCTTCGACGCAGACGCCTTTCGCGTGATTGCGGCGGTAGCCCGGGTGAACCCCCGCATTGGCCTGAAAAGCATCGATAATACGCGGCGCGCTTAGTCGTGTCGGCGAGAACCACCCTGCTGCATAAGCAAACCCGCCAGCGATTGCGGCGACGACCGTAAAGATCGCACCAAGCCGGCACGGCACGCAGATGCCGGGCGGTGTAGACGTTGGTCTCTTCATGTGGCCCTGTTCCCTTGAATTGAAAAATGAAACGTCGATCTGTAAACCGTTGACCTCGCGCTTTATTCCAGTCGCACTCACGCGCCAGGCGCCGCTCGGTCCAATACTTGAAATCGAACCTCTCGCAGCCCGGGCTACGCCTTGCTGCAATCGACGCAGTAGAATCAGGCAGCCCACGCACCGCGGCCTGCGCACTGCCCTCCTATCGGGCAACTGACGACGCGGTGCGCATCGGGCTGCACGCGGGTCGCGGGAATAATCTGCATGGCTGGGTGTTTGCCATTGTGAGCGGTGTGGGTCCGTAGTGAGACGGCGTGCAACGGTTGATCGGTATGACGAAATGAACATCCGCGATGAGTTGATGGAGCACGTGCCGCGTTTGCGCCGTTATGCGAGAGCGTTGATACACAACGAACATCTCGCCGACGACCTCGTGCAGGACACGCTCGAGCGTGCGCTGGCCAACGCCAGTCGTTTCGAATCTGGCACGGACCTGCGAGCCTGGCTCTTCACGATCATGCATAACCTGTTCGCGAACCAGGTGAGGAAGGCGTCAGCCCGCGCAGTTCATCTGTCTGTCGACGACGACGGCATTGCCGAATATGAGCTTGCCGTGCCGGCGGGCCAATCGCGCTCGCTCGAGGTGCGCGATCTGGACTACGCCTTGCAGCGATTGCCACCCGAGCAGCGAGAAGTGGTACTGCTCGTCGGTCTGGAAGAAATGAGCTACGCCGATGTTGCACTGGCGCTCGGTATTCCGGTCGGCACCGTCATGTCGCGCCTGTCACGCGGGCGTGAACGGCTGAGGGCGTTGATGGCGGGTGTGCAAACGGCGGCGAAATTAAAGGTGGCCCGATGAACAATTGGCAGAGCACAATCAGCGAAGAAGAGATTCAGGCCTACGTGGATGGCTCGTTGCCCAACGAGCGGCGCGCGGAAATCGATCTGCTGCTCGCACACAATGCGGCGTTGGCGGCTCGCGTCAGCGATTACTTTTCGTTGAACGCACTGCTGCACGAACGCTACGATCAGGTGATGAGCGAGCCCGTACCCCATCGGCTGCGTTCAATGCTGGTACGCCAGCGGTTCAACGCCGCGAATTGGCCGCGTTTCGCGGGGATGGCTGCCGCACTGGTGATCGGAATAGCGATCGGCACCGGGACGCAGATGGGCCACACGCTCGCCACGCTGTCGGCCGGCGGCAATGGCGAATGGCGCTCGGCGAGTGCAGGCGAAGCGGATCCCTTTGCGCGTCGGGCGGCAATAGCGCATGTTCTCTATATGACCGCAGTGGACAGGCCCGCCCGGATCAGCACGGATCAAGAGGAAGACTTCGTTCGCTGGCTGGCGAACAAGCTCGGTACCGACGTGCACCCGCCCATTCTGTCCGGGCTTGGCTTCCAGCTCATGGGTGGACGCATCGTGCCAGGCGACGATGGTCAGATGGCATTGTTCATGTATCGCGACGCTGCGGGAGAGCGCGTTACGCTGAGCGTTTCCCGCAAAAAGGTGCCCTCGAATACGACGGCGTTCAAGCTTTATCAGGACGGGCCTGTCAACGTCTTTTACTGGGTTGACGGCGATTTCGGCTACGCGATCTCGGGCGGCATAAGTCGCGATACGTTGCTCAGTCTGTCGCATGCCGTCTATGCGCAGTTGACCCGCAAGGCCGGGTGAGTCCGTTCACGAACACAGCCGTTGAACGCGCACGTTGTCCGTTATTCACATTTCCGTCAATGACGGCCACAGCAACCTACCGCTCCGGACAATGACGTTCCGAGCCCGGACTTGCCGTGTTCTCCGCCGTGGAAACCCGCTATGTTCCTATGCATCGGCCAATCGGCCGGCATCGAAGATGTGAGGTGTTCCATGCGTATCGGAAAAATTCAGACAACCGTCGCCGCAGGCTTTTTCTGCGCCGGGCAAACGTCGCGCCTCATTTGCATCCTCGACAGCACACGGCCGATACAGCTGCAACGCTCGTAACGTTTTACCCCCGAGCGCGTCCTATTTGCCGACCGATTTGTGAACCCATCCCCGCCATGTTCGATCCTTCCTTGCTTGGCCGTCTTTCCTTTACGCACGCAGAGCCGACTCAAGGGCCGCTGCCGCCGGGCCGCCATCATCTGGGCATTGCCGATGAGCGCGACGCCGTGTTGTTCGTGCCCGAGGGGCTCAGGGCTGACAAGCCCGTCGCCCTGTTTGTGATGTTTCACGGCGCGGGCGGCTTTCCGGAAAAGGTGCTGCCCTTTATCGAAGAGCACGCGCAAACCCACCAGTTTCTCGTGCTCGCGCCGCATTCGATGTATCCCACCTGGGACATCGTGATCGGCGGCAATGGCCCC